>CAMWVF010000082.1 GCA_947177545.1 uncultured Clostridia bacterium
TCATTATTAATTATTAATTGTTAATTTGTTCTGCATTCAACAGTTTATTTCCTCCACATATAATAGTATAGCCCCGAAAATTTTTTTAAGGTAAAATTCGGCGGGGATAATTTTTTGTGATTATTTTCAAAAAATCCGTCAACAATAATACCATACGATACCGAAAGGCTGAGCCTTTACCCTTATAGGCATACCTTGTTAATAAGAGTAAAAAGCTTCCATTAACTATACGGACTTATGTATTGTTATTCGCCTGATAGGTGCGCCTTAAAACTCGGTAAAATAGGAGTGTATGGAAATGTCAGTAAAAAGGGGAGAAATTTATTACGCAGATTTGAGTCCCGTGGTAGGCTCGGAGCAGGGCGGGATACGTCCCGTTCTGATAGTGCAGAACGACGTGGGCAACAAGCACAGCCCCACGGTTATAGCCGCCGCCATAACCAGCCAGCGGGATAAATCAAAGCTTCCCACCCACATTGAGGTGAACGCAGACAAATGCGGTCTCCAAAAGGACAGCATAGTTCTTCTGGAGCAGATCAGAACTATAGACAAAAAAAGGCTCAAGGAGCGCATGGGCGAGCTTGACACAAATTCCATGACAAAAGTAAACAGCGCTTTGTCCATAAGCTTCGGGCTTCGGCAGGACAGTACAGCCGATACCGCAATAACTTAAAAATATCTTATCGGCTGCGTACTTCTTTTTGGGGGTACGCAGCTGCTTTTTTGCTCGCAAGTTGACAATTATAATTATTACAAAAAATCATGTCAAAAAAACTTTGTAACCGTTTTGTAACCTTTTTTGTAACCATTTTTTGGGGCTATATCGCAAATTCTTGAAAAAAGGTTACAAATTGTAACTGTTATTTGTTTCCATCTGTAATTTTTCGGACAGGAGCGAAAACGTCTTATTCATAGAAAATACATAAATAATTACTAAAACACACCAAATCCAAAAGCGGAGAATTGTGCATATAGCTAAAAAAAATTAAGAAAATGTGACATAAAGCTAATTACTGTTGATTTTTGAAAAAAAAGAGGTATAATATAGATAATGTTACTGTTTTGTAACCTTTTGAGAGGTAATTGTAACCATTTAGGATTTTCAATAAATAAAGATGTGTAGAAAAAAAGAAAGGAGATGTGGTCATGTCAGTTAATACAGGCGCAGCCGAAAAGAAAAATACATCGGAAAATACAAGTCTTACAGAAAAAAATAACAAGCTTGAATGCGCTATGGTAGAGGTTGGCTCGTTAGTTACATATCTGGCTGTATCGGCAGTAAGATACTCCGTATACGCTGCAAGAGCCGCTGCTGCAAAAATCATCGGAACTGCTGTTCCCACCGCATCAAAAATTTCGGGAGCGTTCAAAAGAACAATAAGCGGCATTGCCCGTTTCGGAGCGGACGCTGCTGATTTCGGCAGAAAATTTAAGGAAAGAATAATCAACAGAGGCTTGGGAAGAGCTTTGGTGCTTCAGATGTCCGATATCGTTACGGCGGCAAAGGGCGGCAAGAGGCTTGCTAAATCATTTGTGAACCACGCTGTACCTGTACTGGGTATTGCTTGTCTTGTATTCGTGGTAGCGGATAAGGCTTCCGCGGATTACGGCGTAACCGTTGAATTGAACGGTCAGGAGGTCGGCGTTGTTTCAGAAGCTTCCGTTATCGACGAGGCTCAGAAGGTTATTGCCGACAGAGCAGTCTATTACGATACGGGAAGCGAGTATATCACAGCAACGCTTTCCATTAAGCCTATAGGCGCGCAGGACGAGATCTTCGACGAGCATATGCTTGCGGACGTTATTCAGGAGCAGATAGAAACACAGGCTCCCGTTAAGGAAACGCCTGTCGAAGAAAACGACAGCAGCGCTGCTGAAGAAAACGAAAAGTCCCTTGAAATATTCGGCACGGACACATCTGCCGATAACAGCGAAAACTATTCCGAAAATGCGGCAGAGTTCATACAGAACGAGAACAGCATTGACAGCAACAAGGTAAGAGCGTATGCTGTTACTGTAGACGGCGAATTCATCGGCGCAGTTGCTGAAAACAGCGATATTGAGGAGTTCCTTAACGAGATCAAGGAAGAATATGACGGCGAGGATATCGTATCCGTTGATTTTGACAAGGAAATTGAGTATACATATGAAAGATATGTTGACCCTGAGCAGGTAGTTGATCCCGAAGAGATCATAAGCCTTTTGGATTCCAACGTTGAAGAGCCTGTTTACTATGAGGTTCAGCAGGGCGATAACCCATGGAATATCGCAAGAAGCAACGGCATGACAGTTGAAGAGCTTACTGAATGCGTTGCTACATACGACGGCGAGAGAATTGACGATATTACGGAATATTGTCCTATCGGAGCTATTGTTCAGCTCAGCGAGGAAGTTCCATACCTTCAGGTTGAGACTACGGAAGAGGTCACTTACAGCGAAGTAATTGATTACGATATCGTTACCACCGAAGACGACGATATGTACGAGGGCGAAACAGCAGTCGATGTTGCAGGCGTTGAGGGCGAAAAGGAAGTTACAGCTCTCGTTACCTACAAGAACGGAATTGCTATAAAGAGAGAGATTACTAGCGAAAAAGTTATTTCCGATCCTGTTACAAAGTATCAGCGCAAGGGTACAAGAAAGACAAGGACTCCCGTGAGCACAGGCTCCGGCGGTTCGGGCGAATATTTCTGGCCTGTTGACGGCGGATACATCTCAGCATATCAGGGCGACGGCAGAGGTCATAAGGGTATTGATATTGCTGCTCCTTACGGCACACCTATCTATGCGGCTGAAAGCGGCACGGTCATTGAGGTCGGCAGCGGCTGGAACGGCGGCTACGGAAACTGCGTGAGAATTTCTCACGATGACGGAAATGTTACGGTTTATGCTCACCAAAGCTCTGTTGCTATCGAATACGGCGACTATGTTGTAAAGGGTCAGATAATCGGTTATGTTGGCAGCACAGGCGACAGCACAGGCAACCATCTCCACTTTGAGGTGCGCTCCAACGGTACTTACCCTAACCCCACAAACTATGTTTCACAGTATTGATAAATAAAAATTAATATCGTAATTTTAAAGCGTACTCAAAGAGTATGTACCGCTGTCTGCAAAATTCAGCGGTATATGCTTTGCTTTGAGTACGCTTTTTGCTGTTGCAATTTCTGAAAAAATATTATATAATGTACTTACATAAAAAATTAAATCAGGGAGTGATTGGTATGAATTACCGTATGCTTGGAAAAACAGGTCTAAAGGTAAGCGAGATAGGACTGGGCAGCGAGGGCTTTGTGGGGAAGTCCTCGGAGCTTGCTAACGAGCTTATTGAGACTGCGCTTGAAAACGGTGTGAACTATTTCGATCTGTATAATCCCGAGCCGTATGTCCGCTCAAACTTAGGAGCGGCGATGAAAGGACGACGGGAAAAATTCATTATTCAGGGACACGTCTGCTCCGCATGGTTAGACGGTCAGTACAAGCGCACCCGTGACATAAAGCTTGTAAAGAAAGCCTGCGAGGACTTGTTTCAACGTCTCAGTACGGACTACATAGATGTTGGAATGATACACTACGTTGACGAGCAAAAGGACTACGACAAGGTATTTAACGGCGAAATAATAGAGTTTATGAAAGAGCTGAAAGCGCAGGGGAAAGTCCGCCACATCGGTATGAGTACCCATAATCCAAAGGTTGCAAAGCAGGCTGTGGAAACAGGGCTTATCGAGGTCATCATGCTCAGCGTGAATCCTGCCTATGATATCCTCCCTCCAAACGAGGACGTGAACACCCTTTTTGAGGAGGAGACCTTTTCAAATGCCCTTTCTAATATCGACCCCGAGCGTGAAGAGCTGTACCGCCTCTGCGAACTTAAAGGCGTGGGAATTACCGTAATGAAGCCCTTTGCCGGAGGTGCGCTTCTGGATGAAAAAACCAGTCCGTTCGGCGTAAAGCTGACCGTACCCCAATGTTTGCACTACTGTCTTACAAGACCTGCGTCGGCATCTGTGCTGGCGGGAGCCAAGACCTGTCAGCAGATAAAAGAGGCGGCAAAATACAGCGACCTGCCGGACAGCGAAAAGGATTACGCAAAAGCTTTGGCGAACGCCCCTGCGCACTCCTTTTCGGACAGATGTATGTACTGCGGACATTGCGCGCCCTGCACAAAGGGCATTGACATTGCAATGGTAAACAAGCTTGCGGATCTTTGCGAGGTGCAGGGAGAAGTACCTGAGACCGTCAGGGAGCATTACGCCGCTCTTAACGCTAAAGCTGGGGATTGCATTGCCTGCGGAAAGTGCGAAAAGAACTGTCCCTTCGGTGTGAAAATTATAGAGCATATGAAAAAAGCCGCTGAGATTTTCGGTAAATAAATTACAGCAAAAAAATCCGCCAACGGAAAAAGTCCGTTGGCGGAAAACTTTTTAAATTGAATAATTAACCGAAGTATCTCTTGAGAAGACCCTCGAATGCGCAGCCGTGACGAGCCTCGTCCTTAGCCATTTCGTGAACTGTGTCGTGGATAGCGTCAAGGTTCATCTGCTTAGCCTTTGCAGCCAGCTTCAGCTTGCCCTCGCAAGCTCCGTTTTCAGCCATAACACGCATTTCAAGATTTTTCTTTGTTGAAGGTGTTACAACATCGCCCAGAAGCTCCGCAAACTTAGCAGCGTGCTCTGCTTCCTCGTAAGCAGCCTTTTCATAGTACTGACCAACTTCGGGATAGCCCTCGCGGAAAGCAACTCTTGCCATTGCAAGGTACATACCAACCTCGGTGCACTCACCCATAAAATTCTGATTGAGACCCTCGAGGATTTCCTCGTCAGCGCCGTCCTTGCCGATGCCTACAACGTGCTGGCAAGCCCAGCTAAGCTTGTCCTGTGCAGCTTCATTGAACTTTGAAGCGGGAGCCTTACACTGGGGACATTTGAAATCAGCGGGGAGGGACTCGCCCTCATAAACATAACCACATACGGAACATACAAACTTCTTCATAATGATAGTCCTCCTGAATAAAAATTTTGATGCTTTAATTATAGCATTATTTTCTTAAATGTCAATGCGATAATTAATAATTAATAATTAACAATTTTTCATTATTAATTTATTTGTCATTCTGTTTGCTTTTGCAATTGAGACACATTCAGACCGATTTCACCGTTTTTCCAGATGACTAAAGCCTTGTCCCCTTTTTTGACAGTGCCGTCAAGAATGTTTTTCGACAGCATGCTTTCCACCGCAGAAGTAATATTTCTCCGCAGCTTTCTTGCGCCGGTTCTGTCCATGCTTTCGGCGGCAATGCTCTCTATCGCCTTGTCGCTGAACTCCACGGATATCTCCATCGCCTCCGCCCGCTTCTGTAGGCCGCTTAAAAGCTTCCTTGCGATTGCGCCAAGCTCCGCCTTGCCCAAACGGTTGAACACGATAATTTCGTCCAGTCTGCCGATAAGCTCGGGACGGAACGTTTTACGCACGGCTTTAACAACGTCCCTGTGGATATTCTCGTCATTAGTACTGTCGCTGCCGCCGAAGCCGAGAGCGTTTTTTTCGGTTATAAGCTCAGCCCCGATATTGGAGGTGAGAATTATAACGCTGCTGCGGAAGCTGACTTTCCTGCCCGAATTGTCAGTGAGAATACCGTCCTCCATTATCTGCAAAAGAATGTTGCTCACGTCGCTGTGGGCTTTTTCAATTTCGTCGAACAGTACTACGCTGTATGGCTTTTTGCGAACCTTTTCAGTAAGCTGTCCCCCCTCGTCGCAGCCCGCATATCCGGGAGGCGCGCCGATAAGCTTGCTGACACTGTGCTTCTCCATATATTCGGACATATCAAACCGTATCAAAGAC
>CAMWVF010000083.1 GCA_947177545.1 uncultured Clostridia bacterium
CCTATTTCCTTTTCGGCAATGTCGCAGACCTGCTCCACCGCCGCAGAAGCCATAGCGTCGGCAGTAAGCGCCTTTGCCATATCTTCCGTCTGGAGCTGCCGCAAAAGCTTGTCCACGCCGTCGCCAAGAGTGGCACACAGAAGCACTGTACCGAAGCAGCCGTTAAGATGTCCCGAAATATCCATGCCCCGCAGGACAAGCTTGTGTCCCGCAAGTGTGACGGTGTCCTCGGAAATGTCCGCAATATCGGCGTATATCCAATGAAATTTCGGATTTGCCGCACTCAAAAGTCGGTTTTCGCACTCGTCCGCAAGTACAGAAATATTTTCGGGAGGTTCTCCTCGCAAACCCATGTACCGAAAGGCTTCGGCACGGTTTATCTTCGCTAATTCTATCATAGTTAAATCCTTTTGTTTTATTTTTCGGTAAAACGAAATTTACCGTAATAATCATTTATAGTATATCCTTTATCCTACTGATTACATATTCCGCCCTGCTTTCCAGTTCGGGAAGCGAGTCAACAGGAAAATATTTCAAACAGCGGCTCTCGCTGTCATTTATCCGCAATTTCCCCGACACAACCACCGCCTTGTACAAAACAATAACGGTATACGTTTCGTCTCCGTTGGGATAACGGAAAAACAGATCCTTGCCTGACAATACGGTAAGCAGTTCAAAGCGTTCCGCTTTTAGCCCCGCTTCTTCCCATAATTCACGGGCAGCGGTTTCCTCAAGACTTTCGCCAAGCTCCATGCCTCCGCCAATAATGCCCCATGTGTTAGTATCGCTCCGCAAATTCAGAAGTATTTCATTTTTATCATTCAGTACAATAATTGTCGCGCCAATATTTATTATCGGCTGATGTCCGATATATTTTCGCAGTTCTGATATGTAGCTCATATTGTCCTCCCAATAAAACTGATTATTTTCTGAATATGTCGAGGGAATGGCTGGTAACTCCCGCCATATCTTCACGTTCACAAGTAGCAAAATGGTACTTCAAAAACAATTCAAAAGTATCATTATCCATTTTGTCTATCGCATCACGCAAAAGCCGTGCACAGCCGTCCGAAGCGACATAATGCAGGCGAGTTGTGGGAAATACCGACATAAGGTCGTCGATATCCTCCCTGCGGACAAGCTCGAACAAGTCCTTCGGTTCGGAAATCGCGGCAAATGTAACAGGGTCAAGCATACCGTTTTTTACGTATTCGGCAACGCTGAATTTTCCACGTCTGAAACCATCGACAATCAAACACCCATTTTCTTTCATATTGCACCTCTTAAAAATATTTTTTGTAATAAAAATGTTACTCATTCTTCAAGTCCTTTGCAAATGCGACCATGCTTTCAGCTTCAAAAAATCCCTGCTTTTTGTAAAACTTATACGCAGGCACATCCTTGCCCGTCAGCAGAAATAAGTGTGTAAGACCAAGTTCTCTGCAAGCATTTTCTATCTCGGCCACAAAAAGAGTACCTATTCCCTGTCCCTGATTTTCGGTACTGATACAAAGCTCATCGATAAAATATTCCGTGCCTGTGTACCAATGCTTGATATGTCCCATGGAAATGCCTATCAGCTCGTTTCCCTCGTACAATCCAAAGGTCAGGGAATTATCCTGCCCTATCAAATCGTGAATATATGACCGTAACTGATTTTCGTCAGACCAGTCGTCATTCCACGGCTCTTTTGTAAAAACGCTTGCAAACAGTTTTCTGATAATGTCGGAATTGCTTTCGTCCAGCCGCTTGAAGCTATATTTTATTGTATCCATTTTATAACAACGTTCCTTTCACGCACACATTTCATCAAAATTTCGAGTACTCGGCAAAGAAAAACAAAGGCAAGTCGCTGTTTTTATTTTTTCCGTCATACGACACAGGTTCACAGACTTCCTTTAGCATAAATACGTTTTTTGAGCTATTGTATTGTTCATTTTTTCCTCAACTCCTTAATACGGATAAAAATTTATTATATTTATATTCCCTCTATTTGCTCCTGCACGTTATTTATAAATCGACAGACATGAAATCCGTCACAAACGGCGTGATGTACTTGAACAGCAAGCGGCAAGTATGTTTTTCCGTTTTCGCTAAAATATTTTCCTATCGTAAAAATCGGGAGCAAATATCTGAAATCGGAAACATTAAGATTAAATCCGTCAAACGCAGTCCAAGGTATCATTGAAACGGTAAAGACGTTTTTCGGAACGTCCGGCTTTGCCCAAAACAATTCTACACTGCCGTAATTTAAAATATCTTCATTGTAGTTTCGGCAGAAAGTTTCGTAATCCTCCGAGTATTTCGTCCAGATATTTGAAAAGGTTTCGCTCTCTTTGTGAAATACCGTATAGCAAGGCTCCATATTGGAGTAAATAACCAATTCGTCATTATCATTAAAGGCTGTTCTGAACTGCTCATAGGAATTTACAGCCTTTGTAAGTACATACAGCATTGCAGGATATAATTTCAGCCCTTTTGCCAAAATATTTGTAATATCAAGCTTTACTGTCATGCTGTATGTACACGGTACTGCCGACAGGTAATGTTCAAAATACTGTCTGCGTTTCCATTTGTTTTTATCAATGACAGTGTAATTCATAGTATACCTCTTAAATTCTTTTATAATAGTATTATTTATTACGTATGTCCTCTCCAAAAGCCACTGTGCTTTGTATTTCCGTCCAAGCCGAGGGGTCAAGCATTTTATCGGTAACGTTCTCTTTCAGAGCCGCGGTGAACTCCTCCAAAACGACCTCATTGCCGTCAATTTCGTAGTACGGGCAAGGCTCGCCGCTGTCCTCGGGAATAAGCTCCACGCGGGCGAAAAGGTTTTTAAGTTCCGTAATTTCTCCGTCCTCGCCGTACCGAAAAAAGGTGTAGGAATGCGTACCGTTAAACAAGTGCTGCCGCACCATAGAGCCGTCCTCAAGGGGGAAAGCAAAGCTGTCGCCGTCGCTCATGTCATATTGTCGGCAGAGGAGATTTTTCCCGTCATAGTCGAAAACTCCGTTGAACACGGCAGGTACGCCGCTGTACTGCACCAAAAGCTCCTCCGCGCCGTCGCCGTCAATGTCGAGATAAACGTACTGCAGACCGCCAAGAACGAGCGCGCTCTTCCAGTCGTCAAGACCCCACATTGATACGTCCTCCTCAGTAAAAAGAGAAATATCCCCAGATAAAAATTTCTCATAGGCGGCTTTTGCGGAAATACTTTCCGTTTCAGTCTGCGCCGTCGTTCCGCTGCTTTCGGAATATTCCGCCGTTTCCGTACCGTTTGCTCCGCAGCCCGCAAGCAGCGCAAGGAGTACGGCAAAGCAGGTACACAATTTAAAAATTTTCATAAGCCCCTCACCTTAACTCTTTATAGTACGGACAAATATCCTCATAATGCCCGTCCTTCATTCGGAAACCCTTGGGGATAGTTCCCAACTGCTTAAACCCCAGCCGCTCATAAAGATTTCTTGCATGAGTGTTAGTCGCGACCACCGCATTGAACTGAAGTACCCTGAACCCGCACCGTTTTCCCTGAACAAGACAGTCCTCCACAAGCTTTCTTCCGATATGATAACCGCGGAATTCATTTTTTACCGCAAAGCTGGCGTTGCAGATGTGTCCGCACCGTCCCACATTATTAGGGTGGAGAATGTACAGTCCCATGACCTCCTGCCTGTCAATATCGAACGCCACGCCGCAGTAGCTCTGCTCCCTGAAAAAGTTTGCCCCCGTGACCTCGTTCAGACGCTCCTCCTGCGGAAAAGCTATGCCCTCCTCCACAACCTCGTTCCAGATCTCGATCATTTCGGGAAGATATTTTCCTATGTAATTTCTTATTTCGATTTGCATAAGTGTTCCTCCAAATATTTTTTTATTTCGTCCTCAGTCAACTTTGCCTGTTTCACCGCACTTTCGGAAATATCGCACATTGTAACTCTTTCCTGACCTATCAGCTTGGCTGCCAGTATTCCCACAACGCCGTACCCGCAGCCCATATCCAATATTTTATCGCTCGGCAAAAAATCCACCGCGGACAGTATAGCCAATGTACCCGGTATCAATGTTATTCGGCGAAAAGTTTGAAGGGTCTGTTTCAAACCTCAGGCTCACATTTTTTATCTCTTCTGAAATCATACTGTACCTCGCTATGTTACATATTTTCTCCTGTCAAACATTCTTTTTGAAAATATTATCGTTACTCTCAATTCTTTTCATTGCAAGCTTTAAAATGTTTTCGCACCATAGCTGCGTTTTTTCTATGTCGGAGCATAACTCCGAAACGATATCATTTCCCTCTTTTATCGCCCTTTGATATTGTTCTTCAGACAATTCTCCCGACTTGTAAGCAGCGTCCAGCTCGTCACGGTCTTCTATGATAACATCGCCCTCAACATCAAACACAACGTCCAAATACTGATCCGTGAAATAAGCTATACCGTCCTCATCATATCCCCAACCGTCAATAACGTCAACGTACCATATCGAAACCGATTTGGAATATTTTACGCCCTGAACCGTTCGGGATTCCGGTAGAAATTTTGCCGTTATCGCCCTATACTGATTATCCGGAATCAACTGGAGCCACAACATTCCCTTGCCGCACACTGAAGTTTTCCCCGCTTTAGGCTTTTCCCAAAAGAAGTAATCCCCTGCCATCAATTTTATCACGCTGACAAGACCGTGAAAATCCTCGTTATCCATTCGCATCTGATAATATGGAAAGCCTTGAAAGCCCCATTTTTTGTCCCTGTCCAGACGTTTTTTAGTCATATTTCAGCGCCTCCTTTAAATTTTTTACTTTATCCTTTTTCCGCCGAAAGCGTGTATCGTCCTCGTCCCTTTTATCACACGACCGTGGTGCGGAACACCCTTAGGTATAAGCAGCTCGTCCCCCGAATGTAAAATATGCTCCTCGCCGTCAAAAATTTCCGTGTATTCTCCAGATACACAGAAAACATATTCGTCAAATTCGTGGACGTTTTCCCTTGACTCTCTGTCAGCATAATAAGTCCAGAACGCTATCTGACCGCCGTCCGCACCCTCGTAATAATAACCGTCAATATCCTGAGTGTTCTGCTGACTTTTGTCAATATGGTTCAATTTACTTTTCATAAATTCCGGAAAATCCTTCATATTAAAATCTCCTTTAAATGTAACGTTCTTGTTTTTATGCAGATTATCCGCCTAATTCAATCGTATAAATTTCCTCTACAGGAAATGTTATTTTTACAAGTCCTAACGAAACAAATTCCCCGTACATTTTTTCAAATTCATGCAAAATCAAGTCGCTTGACTTGTAAAAAATACTATCATCATCTTCTTTGGTAAGAGCAATTGTGCAATGCGGCACCCAAATATCGGGACAATACCATTCCCAGCCTTTTTTATCAAAATTATTCATATGCTCATGCAGCTCCCGATGAAACTGATACATACTGCTGTTCATTACGGGCGCCGCAAAAATCGTCTTTGTATCGTTAAACATTCCCACCGAACCAAGACATACAAACATTCTTTTATGGTTTTGTGCAAAACTTTTTAATTGCTCCGCACATTTTTTCTCGTCTACATCATTAAAGCAAGCCAATGTAATGTGCGGTCTTGTTTTCCACTCCAAAAACTTTGTGCTTAATTTTTCCTCGGCTACACGTTCAGCCAAATGTAAAAGCTTCTGCTCCGTTTCTTTGTCATAGTATAATTCTATTGCGTATTGCATATAATTTCCCTCCACAAGTACCAACATATTTCAAATTAGTATTATACGCTTTTTCTAATCACCAATTAAAAGTGTAGTTAAAAAAGCTGCGTAAAAATCATATAGGATTACTTACAGCATTTTTGCGC
>CAMWVF010000084.1 GCA_947177545.1 uncultured Clostridia bacterium
GATAATGACTACCGCTGTGTTGTTTAAAACCTTGCTCCATGAAGGCCATGTGACTTTCTTGATCTCGCTTCTTAAATCCTTGAAGTATTTAGCAACGCCGCTCTGCTTTTTCGCTCCGGACTTTTTGCCCTTTGCCTTAGCCTTTTCGCGGTCGTTCACAATTTTATTTGCCTTTGCCTCAGCCTGCGCAGCGATCGATGACTTCTTCGGATTATTTTTTGCATCTGCCACTACTCAACACCTCGCTTACTTAGTTTCTTTGTGAAGAGTATGCTTTTTGCAGAACTTGCAGTACTTGTTCATTTCAAGCCTGTCCGGATCGTTCTTCTTGTTCTTTTTGGTATTGTAGTTGCGCTGCTTGCACTCTGTGCAGGCAAGTGTTACCTTTACTCTCATATCGGCACCTCCTATTAGATTGACGGTACTGCGTACATTTACTGCGTTCGTTCTTAAGAAGCAATAGGCAAGAAGCAGGACGTTCTCTTAAAAGTTAGAGGATAGAGGTCAGAAACCGTACCCTCTCTTTTTCTTTGAAAACCGTTCTTTTCCGCTTACCGTTTGCATTCTTTCTTTTTAGCAGCTCGGTACTGCGCACCGTTTGCGTTTTCGCAGGGGACGTATTTCCCCTGTGCCTCCCTCTCCGGCATACTCAGGCTGACTCGCAAGAGCAGCCGCAGAGCCGTATTTCAAAGCATTTCCACCGCAGCCTAAACGTACAGAAAGTCCAAAACAGCTTCCTCACCGGCACTCGCGGGGGCGCAAAAAAATAAGCCTCTGCAAGAGGTATATTTATTATACCACAATGCAGAGGCTATTGTCAAGTATTTTTTTAAAATTTATCTAAAAAATTACTTCATTGAACCTACGCTTATTCTGTTAAGGGCACGCATCAGCTTCAATTCAGCAAGGTCAAGCTCATGCTTGTCTTTTTGCTCCTGAAGTCTGCGTCTTGCGTCCTCCTCGGAACGCTTTGCCCATTCAAGGTCGATCTCGTCAGCCCACTCAACGGCATTGGCAAGAATAGACACCTTATTGCCGCCTACTTTAAGCAGTCCCGTGGATATAGCGGCTACGCGCCAGCTGCCGTCCTCCTGCCTTACCTTTAACGGTCCCGACGGAAGATCCGCCACAAGGCTTGTGTGGTTGGCAAGAATACCTATATCGCCGTCTGTAGTCCTGACGATTATCTGCGTAGTTTCACCGTCAAAAAACACCTTTTCGGGAGTTACAACGCTTAATGAAAATGAAGCTGCCATAGAAAAGCACCTCCTTATTCGTTAGCGGAGCTTTTGGCTTTTTCAACGACTTCGTCGATTGTTCCCGCGAACAGGAACGCCGACTCGGGCAGGTCATCGTGCAGACCATCAATGATCTCCTTAAATCCGCGGATAGTTTCCTTAAGGGGAACATACTTACCCTGCATACCTGTGAACTGTTCCGCAACGCTGAACGGCTGTGACAGGAAACGCTGTATTTTTCTCGCTCTTGAAACGGTAAGCTTATCTTCGTCGGAAAGCTCGTCCATACCCATGATAGCGATGATATCCTGAAGCTCCTTGTAACGCTGGAGGATATTCTGTACCGAACGTGCGACCTCATAGTGCTCCTGACCGACAATATCGGGAGAAAGAATTCTCGATGTTGAGTCAAGGGGGTCAACGGCGGGATAGATACCCAGCGAAGCTATGCTTCTTGACAGAGTTGTCGTCGCGTCAAGGTGAGCAAATGTTGTTGCAGGAGCGGGGTCCGTAAGGTCGTCGGCAGGAACGTAAACAGCCTGTACCGATGTGATAGAACCCTTGTTTGTAGATGTGATTCTTTCCTGCAAAGCGCCCATTTCCGTAGCCAGCGTAGGCTGATAACCAACCGCCGAGGGCATACGTCCAAGCAGAGCGGAAACCTCCGAGCCTGCCTGTGTGAAACGGAAGATGTTGTCGATGAACAGAAGCACGTCCTGACCCTCGACGTCACGGAAATACTCCGCCATAGTCAGTCCCGAAAGACCAACTCTCATTCTCGCTCCGGGAGGCTCGTTCATCTGACCGTAAACAAGAACGGTCTTGTCGATAACTCCCGACTCGGTCATTTCATTGTAAAGGTCGTTACCCTCACGGGTACGCTCTCCAACGCCTGTGAAAACGGAAATACCGTTATGCTCGTTGGCGATGTTGTTGATAAGCTCCTGAATAAGAACCGTCTTACCAACGCCCGCGCCGCCGAACAGACCAATCTTACCGCCCTTTAGGTAAGGACAGATAAGGTCGATAACCTTGATACCCGTCTCCAGAACCTCGTTTGAAGCGGTCTGCTCCTCGTATGTGGGAGGCTCACGGTGGATAGCCCATTTTTCCTCCGTCTGGGGTGCGGGCTTGTTGTCAACAGGCTCGCCCAGAAGGTTGAAAATTCTTCCGAGAGTTTCCTTGCCCACGGGAACCTTGATAGGCTCGCCTGTGTCCACTGCGTCAACGTCTCTTACAAGACCGTCCGTGGACGCCATTGCAATGCATCGAACAACGTCATCGCCAATGTGCTGAGCGACCTCGCACACCAGAGTTTTGCCGTTAAGCTCGATCTCGATTGCGTTCAAAAGATTCGGAAGATTGTCCTTTGTAAACTGAATATCGACAACGGCGCCGATGATCTGAACAACCTTACCGACATTTTTCTGCGGCATTTACACAATCAATCCTTTCCTGACCGTACATTTTATTATAGTATACGGCTTTAAATGTAAGGATACATAGTAACCTTTTATACGGGACATGAAACTGAGTCCCTAATTATTCCTGAGCCGAAGCGCCGACGACGATCTCCGTGATCTCCTGCGTAATGGACGCCTGACGCGCACGGTTGTACATTAGCGACAGACTTGATATCATTTCGCTTGCGTTGTCCGTTGCGGACTCCATTGCAGTTCTGCGGGCAGCCTGCTCGGAGGCGAAGCTGTCGACTACCGCTCCGAAAATTATGCCTGTTATGTATTTCGGCACGATAGCGTCGAAAACCTGACCTGCCGACGGCTCATAAATCGGCAGCTCCTTTGCCTTGCGGGTATCGTCACTCTTGATATCAAGTGGCAGCACAGGCAGACTTTCCGCCCTTTGCAGCAGAGGAGAAACATATTCCGTGCGGAAAAGCTCCACTCTGTCTATCTCGCCCTTTGCGTAAGGTGCGGTTATCTTGTCGGCAATATCCGCCGCGTGATGGATCTTAAGACCCTCCGCAACACCGGGGTAGCTTGCCGCCAGTTCAAAGCCACGCTTTGTAAAATATTCGGCAGCCTTTTTGCCGATAGCGATTATTTTTATGTTGCACTCGCCTTTAAGCTCGTCAATGCGTGCCTGCGCAAGCTTGAGGACGTTGGAGTTAAAGCCTCCCGCAAGTCCTCTGTCGCCTGCTACGACCACCAGCATGACGGTATTGGCGCTGCGCTTTTTTGAGTACTGCGACAAGAAGTCGGGGTTTTCCGACTGTATATCGCACATGGTATCGTACAGGGCATTAAAGTAGGGACGGGCTTTATCCGCCTTATCCTTAGCCTTTCTAAGCTTCGAGGACGCAACCAGCTCCATAGCCTTTGTTATCTGCATGGTTGACTCGACGCTTTTGATACGCCGCTTAATGTCCTTCATATTACCGCTTGCCAACGGACGCCCTCCTTTCCAAAATCGCTTTTAATTAGGATCACTTGTCCGCAAGGAACTTCTTGATGAACTCCTCAAGCATATCCTTGAGGGCAGCCTCATTGTCCTTGGTAAGAT
Source organism: uncultured Clostridia bacterium (assembly GCA_947177545.1). Lineage (GTDB taxonomy): Bacteria > Bacillota > Clostridia > Oscillospirales > Ruminococcaceae > RGIG8773. Next base: position 3,762 of record CAMWVF010000084.1, read on the forward strand.
CCTTTGTTTCCTTAATGGAAGCGATTATATCGGGGTGGGCTTCATCGGCGTACTCGAACATCTCTTTCTCGAATTCAGAAACCAGCTCGAGGGGTATGTCTCTGAGGAAGCCGTGAGTTACCGCATAGATGATAAGCACCTGGTGCTCAACGGTAAGCGGTGTGTTTCTTCCCTGCTTAAGAACCTCAACAACTCTTTCACCCAGCGCGAGACGCTCCTTGGTATCCTTGTCCAGATCCGAACCGAACTGCGAGAAGGACTGAAGCTCACGGTACTGCGAATAGGTCAGCTTCAAAGAACCGGAAACCTTTTTCATTGCCTTTATCTGTGCCGCGCCGCCAACACGGGATACCGAGATACCGGGGTTAACGGCAGGTCTTACGCCTGAGTTGAACAGGTCTGTTTCAAGGAATATCTGACCGTCGGTAATGGAAATTACATTGGTCGGGATATAAGCGGAAACGTCGCCTGCCTGCGTTTCGATAATAGGCAGAGCGGTAAGCGAACCGCCGCCGTAATTTTCATTGAGGTTACAAGCTCTCTCCAGCAAACGTGAGTGGAGGTAGAATACGTCTCCGGGGTAAGCCTCACGTCCGGGCGGTCTCTTAAGCAGCAAAGAAAGCGCACGGTAAGCTACAGCGTGCTTTGACAGATCGTCGTAGATACACAGAACGTCCTTGCCCTGCTCTAAGAAATATTCACCCATTGCACAGCCCGAATAGGGAGCGATGTACTGAAGCGGAGCAAGCTCTGAAGCCGTTGCGGAAACAACGATAGTATAGCCCATAGCTCCGTTCTTTTCGAGAGTGTCAACAACGTTTGCCACAGTTGAACGCTTCTGACCTATAGCGACATAGATACAGATAACGTCCTTGTCCTTCTGATTGATAATGGTATCGAGAGCGATTGCAGTCTTACCTGTCTGGCGGTCGCCGATAATAAGCTCACGCTGACCGCGTCCGATAGGAATCATGGAGTCAATAGCCTTGATACCTGTCTGCAAGGGTCTGTCTACGGATTTTCTTGTGATAATGCCCGAAGCTGTGCGCTCGATAGGCATTGTTTTATCGGTAAGAATTGCGCCTTTTCCGTCGATAGGCTGACCGAGAGAGTTTACAACTCTGCCCAAAAGCTCCTCACCAACGGGAACGGAAACGATTTTGCCTGTGCTTTTAACGGTGTCGCCTTCCTTGATGTCAGCGTCCGAACCAAGCATAACAGCGCCGACAAAGTCTCGCTCAAGGTTCAGAGCCATAGCGTTCACGCCGTTTTCAAATTCCAGCAGTTCGCCGGACATACAATTTTCAAGTCCGTGAATTCTGGCAATACCGTCTCCCACGGTTACAACAGTACCGATGTCGGTAAGCTCTATCTTGGACTGATAATTTTTTATCTGGTCCTTGATTATGCCTGTAATTTCATCGGGGCGTAAATCCATTGGAAATAACCATCCTTTCTAAGAGATACCATATTTATAATAAGTATGGTTCCCGATTTGGTACTGCACCAAATCAAATTTTTTCAAAAGCTGAATTTAAGCGATAATGCCCTTTATCTGCTTCTGAATCGCTTCAAGCTTAGACTTGACGGAGCCGTCCATCATGGTGTTGCCGTAGTTAACTACGATACCTCCCATGATATCGGGATCAACGGTCTCAGTGAGAATAACAGATTTCCCCCAGACCTTTTCAAGCTTTGCTTTAAGCTTAGCCTTAAGGCTGTCGCTGAGAGCCACGCTTGTGGTGACCTTGACCTCTGCGATATTATTCATTTCATACCAGCGGTTTTTGTAATCCTCTGCAATGGAGGGAATAAGCCTTGCTCTTCCCTTTTCGGTAACAACGCACAGAAGATTGTAGGACGTGTCCGACACCTTGCCCTTAAAAAGCTTTTCAACGATATCAAGCTTTTCGCCTATGCTCACGGTGGGAGCGGACAAAAGCTTTCCCAGCTCGGGATTATCGTTGAAAACGACCGCAAGAGAAGCCAGCTCGTCTTTGATCTCGTCCGTGCGGCTTTGTTCTTTTGCAAGCTCAAAAACTGCCTCCGAGTATACTTTTTCTACTGTACCCGTC
>CAMWVF010000085.1 GCA_947177545.1 uncultured Clostridia bacterium
TTTTAATATTAAATGCATCATTTTGTTAAATTTACAGTTATGTAATAAATTATCAATAGTTTGTTTATTTACATAAAGGTCAAATTTTGGTATAATTAACGTGGTATACATTTACAGTAAATACGTGTGCTCCGTAATTGTTTTTGGAAAATTCAGACGCAGGAAATGCAGGGTCATTCCGATATCAGGTATTGCAAAAAGGCGTTTTCCCGCAACGATTTCGTATCCCGAGCAAAAGCCGGGATAATAAAACAGCTTAATTTTGAAAGGATGGTTTATTATGTCACTTGGAAAGGTTTTAGTAGTTGACGATGACAACAACATCTGCGAGCTTTTAAAGCTCTATCTTGAAAAAGAGGGCTGGGGTGTGATCATTTCTCACGACGGCGAGGAGGCTGTTGTTAAATTCAACGCTCTCAAGCCGGACATCGTGCTTCTCGATATTATGCTTCCCGAACTGGACGGCTGGCAGGTCTGCCGCGAGATCAGAAAGAAATCCAATGTGCCTATCATTATGATAACAGCTAAAAGCGAGACCTTTGACAAGGTTCTCGGTCTGGAGCTTGGCGCTGACGACTACATTGTAAAGCCCTTTGACACAAAGGAAGTTATCGCCCGTATAAAGGCGGTTTCAAGACGTATCGGTCAGACTTCCTCCGAGTCCGAGATCAAGGAGGTCCGCTACGACAAGCTTGTTGTCAACATGACAAGATACGAGCTCCGCGTTGACGGAAAGGTAATGGATACCCCTCCCAAGGAGCTGGAGCTTCTGTTCTATCTTGCTTCAAATCCAAACCGCGTTTACACGAGAGATCAGCTTCTGGACGAGGTATGGGGCTTTGAGTACTACGGCGACTCACGTACTATCGACGTCCACATAAAGCGTCTGCGTGAAAAGCTTGAGGGCGTTTCCGAAAAGTGGGCTCTCAAAACGGTATGGGGCGTAGGCTACAAGTTTGAGGCTGACGAGGACGCAAATGCATAAAAGTATTTTTACGGAATTTTTCTATCTCTGCACGGCAGTTCTCTTTTCGGCGTTAATATGCGCAAGCGCAGTTATTCTCGTTGTTTCGGGAGAGTACTACAAAAACGACAAACGGAGGTATCTTGACGGGTTAATGAAAACCGCCATATCCGAAACCGCCGAATGCGTTAGTAACGGAGAGCTTGACATACCGCTTTTGAAAAGCGTTTACGGCGATATATCCGAAAATTCCGATATTGATTTTACACTTACCGATCAAAACGGCGCTGTCTTGGTTTGCTCTGAGGCATCGCCGTGTTCTCATACAGATAAAAATTTCAGCAATGAGACTGTTTCAAAAATAACCGCCGATGGCTTTTATGAGCTTAGTACCCTTGACAATTATTACTCGGAGGATTATTTTAATATAGCTTATCCTATCAGTATAAGAGGAAAGGGCTATCTGCTTTTCGGCAGACTGCCCGCAGCAAGCCTAACAAACTATTTTAAAGAACTGATACTGACTGTAGTTTTGGCGGCGGCAGTCATCATGGCCGTGGTATTCTTTATTCTGTATTTTTATACGAACAGTATTTTCGCCCCTGTTAAGGAAATGACAATGGCTGTCCGCAGATTCGGCGAGGGGGATTTTTCAGTAAAGCTCAACGTTACCGAGGAAAACGAATTCGGATTTCTTGCAAACTCCATAAACGAGATGGCAACATCTATTGCCGAGACCGAGGAGACAAGAAAAAGCTTTATCTCCAACGTTTCCCATGAGCTGAAAACCCCGATGACAACTATCGGCGGCTTTATCGACGGTATTTTGGACGGTACTATCCCCCCCGAACAGCAGGAGCATTACCTAAAAATTGTGTCTATGGAGATAAACCGTCTTGCACGGCTTGTGCGGTCGATGCTGAATATTTCAAAGTACGAAGCCGGGGAGCTTGACCTTACGCCCGAAAGCTTTGATATCATACCGATAATTTTTCGGACGCTCCTTAACTTTGAAAAGCGTATTGATGAAAAAAAGGTCGACATACGCGGTCTTGACCGCGACGCTTTTTTTGTAAAGGCCGACAAGGATCTTATCCAGCAGGTGGTGTACAACCTTGTGGAAAACGCTGTGAAGTTCGTGAACAAGGGCGGGTACATAGAGTTCCTGTTTGCGGAAAATGAGGAGTCCACTTCCGTGACTGTACGAAACAGCGGCGAGGGCTTAAAGGAGAATGAGATTTCAAGGGTTTTTGAGAGGTTCTACAAAACAGATGAATCCAGGGGAATAGACCCCGGCGGTGTGGGTCTGGGACTTTCTATCGTCAGGTCGCTCATAAAGCTTCACGGTGGGACTATCCTTGTCCGCAGCCAGTATGAGCAGTACGTTGAGTTTGAATTTTCGCTTTTAAAATAAGAACGAGTTCTGATTTCCCATATGGAGGATACAAATGGATAATTTTGAGAACAACAATTTACACCAGGAAAGCAATAACACGGAGCAGGAGTTCTCCCCGAAGAACGAGCTGCCTCCCGTGACGGAGGCGGAGCTTGCACAGTCTGAACAGGCGGAGCAATCGCATTATGAGCAGGCTCAGGTTGAGCAAGCTCAGTCCTGTCAGACAAACGGTTCACTTCCTTATGAGCCGCAGGATATGCAGGCGGACGGTGCTGTGCAGCAAACGGAAAGTCCGCAACAGACGGACGGTACTCTGCCTCAATACGCGCCTCAGCAAATGCCGTACACGCCGCAGGGGCAGTATATACCGCAGCAGGAGCCACCGAAAAAAAGACGGTTTTCAACAGGCTGCCTTTGTGTTGTTATCGCTGCTGTGATACTTATGTTTATGTTTATCGTTGTAATTTCTGCGGCTATCTCTGTCAGAGACGGTTCAAAGAAAAACGAACAGGACAGCGGCTTTGCCCCCGCAATAATAAGGGAGATTCCATCGGAAAGCAGCGCGGAGCACGTTACCGTGAACATTCCCACGGTGCGCAAGCCTGTGCTTGAGGAGGAAATGTACAGGGACAAGGAAACTGGGCTGCTGACGTCCGTGGGCGTCGCAAAGACTATCCTGCCCTCACAGGTTAAGATAAACGCTTTCGGTGAAGTACCTTATTTGCCTGCTTCCTCAGGGTCGGGGATCATTCTCACCTCCGACGGATATATTCTTACCAACGCTCACGTTATAGACGAGGCGAACCGCCTTGCTGTGGAACTTTACGACGGTACTGAGGAAAAGGCGTCCGTTGTGGGTATGGACAAAAAAAGTGACCTTGCGGTTATAAAAATTGACAGAGACGACCTTACTCCCGCTGAGATAGGCACCTCCGCAGACCTTGTTATAGGCGAGGAGGTCGCTCTTGCAGGAGCGGGAGGCGGCTTCGCAAACACCGTGACATACGGCTATGTTACGGGTCTTGACAGGGAAATTGATACTGATTATATAAGCAGCTCCACAATACGATGCATACAGACGGATGTTGCCCTTAACCCGGGAAATTCAGGCGGGGCGCTTGTTAATATGTACGGTCAGGTGGTTGGCGTTGCAGTCGCTTTGATGAACCATGAAAAGTACGAAAACATCGGCTTCAGCATTGCTATCGACGACGCTGTGCCCATTGCCGAGGAGCTTATGGCAAAGGGGTACGTTTCCACAAGGGCGCGTGTGGGCGTGACCTTTGTTTCGTTGGGGGACGACTTTGCCAAGACCTACAATGTTGAGGCGGGGCTTTGTGTTATGGATATAGACCCAACCTGCGATGTTGCAAACGCAGGTCTTGAACCTTACGATATAATCACTCATATTGACGGTTTACGTGTTTACGGCACGGAGGAAATACTTGAAGTTCTTGCGGGGAAGATTCCCGGAGACGAGATCACTCTGACGATTTTTCGAAAGGAAATAACAGGAGACCCGATTACCTTTGATGTGCCTATAAAGCTTGCGCCGGACACTTCCTCACTGTCGGGGTATTCGGTGAGCAAAAGCACCGACGATGACACGTCCTACGATATTATAAAATAATTTCAAATGGGATTTTAAATGAAGTACTGTTCCTGCTATATCATACAGAAGCGGTGTTAACACGTGGGCAATGAACATATCCGCCGCTGACAAAAAGGTCATGAACGATTTCATAAAAGATCATTCCGGCTTCGGAGGACGTTTTGCAATAACATTATCACGAGCCATTGAATAAGTATATAAAAAGCCGTCCCGAAAATAATCGGGACGGCTTTTTGCATCAAAAAAATTATTCTTTTTCCTCGACGCTGTCGGAGAAAAACATTTTTATCGTCATCAGTACGCCGAATACAGAGTTTATCAATGCAAGGGACAGGGCAACTATGCTCAAGGATATCCCCGCTGAGGAGCTGTAATTTTTCTTCCGCTTTTTAATGCCGATAACAAGCCCGGGAATTGCACAGGCGTATGAAACTATGGGTACTATGAAAGAGAAGATAAGTCCCACGATACCCAGTACCAAACTGGAAACGCAGAGCTTTTTTCTGCCGTTGTCTTTTGACATATTTATAACCACCTTTCAAGTGTAAGCAGCTTTATTATTATTTTACCACATTAAAAATGATTTGTCAATTCCTATAATCTCCGTTTGCCGTTTTTTGAGACCCGCTTTACCTTGCGCCTGCGCTTCCTTGTGGCAAGGACGTACACCACGATATATGCGGCGACAAGGGCGGCTGCGGCTCCCACAGCCATTTTGAACCAGAACGAACCCACAAATGCTTTCGCTTTCATGATGTTGTATTCAAGCTGTGAAAGGGCGATATCCTTGTTTGCCACCAAGTCAACGGAGCAAATAGTCTCCCCCGAAAGAGAAAGGGTATATTTACCAAGCACCTGACCCTTTTTAACGGGTGCGACAATATAACCGTCCGAGTCGAGATAACTGTCCTTATCAATGGTAGTTTTGAGGTTTGCGTTGTCAAGGGTATTTGGCCACAGGGCGTAAAAATCCTCCGAGGGTACAAGTGTTACATGATCCTCGCCGTCGCCCAGCTTCACGGGGACTTCCGTTATTTCCTCCGTGCTGCTTACAAGCTTGGTGTATTCAAAGGTATTGAACGCCCATTCGTAAATTCTTTCATGGTCTTCATACTGTCCGTTAGCCTTGCTGCCGTCCTCCTCATAGAGTGGGGCGCCCATTGTTATCAGCAGATAATTGTTTCCGTCGCGGCTTGCCATTGAAGCGAGATTTCTTCCCGACTCATCGAGGGTACCTGTTTTAAGTCCCTTTACAGGCTCGTAGTAAAAGCCGCTGTTCTGGTGGAGCATTGAGTTTGTATGGCGGATAGTCCAGCTTTCGGAGTGATAATTTGTTGCGCTTAAATTGTACTCTGCTGTAGTGGCAATCTCCACAAATTTCGGGTAGTTGTCAACGGCGTACTTAGCAATGAGAGCCATATCGTAGACGTTGGTGTACTGGTCGTCGTCATAAAGACCGTGGGGGTTTACAAAGTGAGTTCCGGTACAGCCTATCTCAACTGCCTTTTGATTCATCATGTCGACAAAATTCTGCATACTGTCCCCGCCGACGTAGTAGGCAAGTATACCCGCCGACTCGCAGGCGGAAGCCATAAGCATTGAGTACATAAGGTCTCTGGCGGTGATTATCTCGCCTCTTTCGTACCCTACAGCGGAAGCGCCCTTGCCGTAAAGGTCGTCAAAAACCGCAAGGGGTGCGGTATAGCTGGTATTGTCCAGATCGGGGACGTTATCCAGCACCACGATAGCCGTCATTATTTTCACAAGAGAAGCCGGGTACATTTTTTTAGTGGGATTTTTTTCGTAAACGATAATATCCTTATCGAGGTTTATAAGC
>CAMWVF010000086.1 GCA_947177545.1 uncultured Clostridia bacterium
TCCATTACTTTATTTGTGGTTATTATTGGCATTTACACGGTTCTTTATTCAGACTCATTTTGTCGATTGAATTTGCGGACAAGGTCTTTACATAAGAATTGATTTTTTTAATGAATTATCAATTATATAAAAACATTTCCGCAAAATAAATCCTCCAAACTTCAAAAACGAAGTCGGAGGATTTTTTGCACAGTAATTTTATCCGCCAAATACATCGTTTTTTTATTTGGCGAAAATAATTAAACTATTTATTATTCCAAGTCAAATTGAAAATGTTTTGATTATGACCTCCTTATTCTTCATATTCGATTTTAGCGATACGGACAAGATAATCTGTCCCGAAAACATAATTATCAGCCTTGAATGTCACGCTATTTCTGCATTGCTTAAATACAGTGTTTTTATTCTCGTCAAGACAGCGTATGGACCTCACTTTTTTGTCAAATTCAAACTCCACCTTATCATCAGGCTTACCAAGCATATAAATGTAATAGCAGTGTCTGTCCTCGCTATACAGCATAAAATCTTTATCAGAGGTCAATACTTTATAATTGGCAGGTTCAGTTCCGTACACCGCTTCGCCGTTGGTATCAAACCAAACACCAAGCATTTCGAAATATCCCATGTCACGGTAAGGGATAGTACCGTCTCCCATAGGACCTACATTTAGGAGAAAATTTGCGTGTACTCGACGGCAGTCAACAAGATTGCCGAGAATTTCAGCGAACGGTTTATAGCGCAGACACTTTTTGGCGTAGCCCCAGTATTCACCCATTATCTGATTCATTTCGCACGCAAGATATTTTGGCTGATTTTCCGTATTTACAGTAAACGGATCGCCCCGTTCAAATGTCACACTGTCAAGCTCGATATGCCCCTTGCCACCAAGATTTGACATTCCGGAATTATTTATTATCATAGCCTCCGGCTGATATTTTCTTATGACAGCGTAAAGCTCGTCTTCCTCCCAATCGTCCGCCGCATTCGACCATATACCGTCAAACCATATGCCGCCTATCTTTCCGTAATTTTTGCAAAGCAGTTCAACGCTTGCCCTCAGATATTTTAAGTACGCCTTGAAATCGGTATTTGCTTCGGGCTTGTGCCAGTCGATAAGGGTATGGTAGAAAAAGGGGATAATATCCTGCCGTCTGCATTCCTCAACAAATTCTTTCACTAAGTCCCTGCCTGTTGGCGAGTGCAGTGCGTCATAATCGCTGAGACCGCAGGTGTCGTACAGAGAAAAACCGTCGTGGTGACGCGTGGTAAGAACTATGTACCTGCACCCTGCTTTTTTCGCGGTCGAAACCAGCTCCTGCGCCCAGCTTTCCTTTACCTTGAAATCAGCAACTGATTTTTCATATTCCTCCACAGGTATCGGAACGCAAGCCTGAGCCCACTCGCCCCGCTCGATAGTGCTGTAAAGACCGAAATGTACGAACATTCCAAAGCCCAACTTTTCAAAATCTTTAATGTACTGCTTAATTATCATAACATTACCTCCGTTTTAATAAAATAATAAATTCATTTTTGAGCATAAAAACAGTATTCGCGACTTTTCAATGAATAACGTTGATTATATTTTGGAAAGAAACTGCCATTCATCGAACAGCATATCACCTCCCGATATCACAAAATAAATGTCATGTACTCCTTCGATTTTTTTGACATCATCAGTGTAAATATTTTTGAATTCATTGCAGTCAAATTCTATCGCGGCAAGAGCTTTTCCGCCAATGCTGTCAGCATAAACCTCTATCCTGCCCTTGCCTTTGACCTTTGCAGCAAATGCAGATGCCTTTTCTGAAAAATCAATTCCCTTTACATAAGTCCAAGAACCGTTTTTCCCGCCTACAAACATATTGCCGTTTCCCTCTGCAGCGGTATAGGAAATGTCCGAAGATGTAAAAAGAGTTTCGGCTTGATTTATTTTGTATGGGTTAATATTTTTTATTTGTTCCGTACCATTTTTTGTACCCGTTCCCGCCGATATTTCCACCGTTTCCTCATTGACGGCAATTTCATTCACGCACAGGCTGCGGAAACCGCCCTCAGTCCCGAGAGCCTTTTGAGGGAAAAGCGAGTGGTAAAACAAATAATATTGATCCGCATATTTTTGCAGGTGGGTGTGGTTGTTGCTGTATTCAAGACCCTGTTCACCGGGGTTTTTAAAATAGTCTCCGCGGTACTCCCAACTATCGGGGGCAAGGGGCGTTTTGGTCGTCATATATGCCATGCTGCACGAAGCGGGTCTGGGAAAGTCCTTATTTTCCCACTCAAGACGCATATCCCAGCTTGTGTTGTAGGTATAGACATAAGTACCGTTTATATAATTCAGCTCGCTTGCTTCAAAAAAGTACGGCGCGGGAATTTCGGCAATATCGCTTGCAAGGGAGATCATATCGTCACCAAGGCGGACTATTCTTGTTGAACCGGGCATATAATTGCTGCCGTCTGAAGCTTTTCCGCCGCCGAAGCTTAACCAACCCGTGCCGTTTTCGTCAACGCAAACGCCCGGGTCAAAGGGATTGGGACAATCCTTAAGTCCCTTTGTTGATGTGGATATAAGCGGCTCGCCAAGAGGGTCTGTCCATGGACCGAGGGGACTTTCCGCAGTAACCACGCCAACGCCGCAGCCGCTGTTTGAGTAGTACAGATAAAAGTGAGTTTTGCCGTCCTCCTCAACTCGTGAAGTTACCGACGGCGCCCATGAAGCAATCGCCCACGGAGATATTTCCCCAATGTCGATAATGCCGTGATAAGTCCAGTTCACCATATCGTCGGTGGAAAGCATTACTATTGATTTTATTTTTTCGTATGTGTTGCTGCCCTCGCTGCCGACTGCCTCATACTGCTGGTGGTCGTTGGTGCCGTATACATAAAGTCTGCCGTCGTATTCCACCGCGGTAGGGTCTGCGCAGAATACATTTGCTATCAGCGGATTGGCGTTTTCCTCGGGCTTTGAAGCAAACGCGGAACCGCAGGAATTAATTGTTATTCCGATATCCTGACTTTTTACAAGCTCTCCGTCCATATCCGAATTGGGTATTGCCGCCGCTGTATTACCGCAGGCGCAAAGAGCTGTCATGCTTAACGCCGCAAAAAGAGAAGTGATTTTTTTCATTTAAAAACCTCCTAAAATATTATATATGTATTTGATATTTATTTTCGTTCAAGATTTTTAATATCCATAAGCTCCTTTAAAAGCTCGGGGTCTTTAAATTCCGCGGTCATCCTGTTGTAGTGGTCATCGCTGACGTCCCATAAAACGGGACACATTCCTCTTGTGTATGCCGCATTGCACACTGAAGTAATGTACTTGCGCTTCATTTCCTGCGATTTATTGTTTCCGCAGGCGCTGTATTCTCCAATAATTACGGGAATTCCTTTATCTGTAAAAGTGCTTTTCAGCATATCCATATTTTTTTCAAGCTCGGCGACATCTTCATCACTGCCCCACTCTGTCCGTGCCTTGCCCCAATCTGCGTCCCTTTCAAGTATTGCAAAGGTGGACGGTGTGTAATAATGTACCGAAACAGCGCATCTTCCCACAGGGTCGTCAGGCACTTTGAACGCCTCGTCACAGGTCAGTTCAACGTCGGTATTATACCCTGCAATAAGCAGGTGACGTTTTTTGTTATTGCCGCTTGAATCCCTGACAATGTCAACAAATTTCTGATTTATGTCATTTAAAATGCCATAGGACTTTTCCTTGTCGCCCTCGTTGCTGTAGCGATCCCAGATTTGCCACCAACCGCCCTCTTCATTCAGAGATTCAAACATAAGCTTGTCGCTGTAATTTTTGAATTCTCCTGTAAGCTGCGTCCATATTCTTTCATATTTATAAAAGCACTCGTCTCTGTCCTCGTCCTTGGCAAAACGTTCAAACCAACCTCCGTCCCAATGGATATTCATAATGACATACAGGTCGCTTTCCAAAGCCCAGTCAATTACCTGTTTTACTCTGGCAAGATAGTCCTGATTTATAGTGTAATCTTCACCCATCATATTTGACCATGCCACAGGAACTCTTAATACACCAAAGCCGCAGTCTTTATAGCCCTGTATCATTGCTTCGGTAATGACAGGGCTTCCCCAGCCTGTTTCGTAGTTAGACACGCTCGAACCGGATATCCAGTTTCCACAGCTTTCAAAGGTGTTTCCAAGATTTATTCCCAGACCCATATCATTAACTGTTTCAGCAACAGACATATCCCGCATCTCTCCTTTTTTATCCGAGCCGCAGCCGCACATTCCCGCTATAAATGCAAAAATCAAAACCGCCAAAACTATCTTCTTTTTAAACATTATGATCTCTCCTTTAAAATTTAAATTACCTACATTATATGTCAAAAAGCAGCTGCAATCAAGAATTTTAAAAGAACATGTCGTTTTTGTGCTATTATTTTTTTATTAGTGTCTTGAAAATCCTGCTGAAATAATGTATAATTGCAGTAGGAGGAGATAATTATGCATGAGTGCGCAGCTGAAATTTATTTGAACTGGTTTACCGCAGATGATGATTTCCCGTTTTTCATTCAGTACGGCAAGCATGATACAGACCTTTATATCCATTCTCATAAGGACTTTAACGAGCTTGTCATAGTTATTGACGGCAGTGCGGTACATATGGTAAATAATGAGGAATATATTATAAAAAAGGGGGACGTTTTCGTTGTTGGAAACGATACTGTTCACGGATATAAAAATACAAAAAGCTTTCGTATCTGCAATATTATGTACCGTCATGCCGAAATGTTTTCCGCGGCGCCCGACATTGCAGCAAGCGCAGGCTATCAGGCTCTTTTTGTGCTTGAACCGCAAATCACAAAGGAGCAAGGCTTTAAAAACAGATTAAAGATATATCGGGAAAATTATACGGCGGTAAAGTTCATACTTGATGATATGGTAAGGGAATATGAAAACATGTACGAATGCGCAAAATCAATGCTTATCTCACAATTCATACGACTTGCAGTAGTGCTTTCGAGACTGTACAGTTTTGATATCAACGGAAATGAACATGATGTTATAAACGTTGCAAAGGCGGTTTCCTATATTGAAAATCATTTTGACGAAAGCATTTCCGTTGCAAAGCTTGCGGAACTTTCTTATTATTCAGAACGGCACTTTATGCGGATTTTTAAAAATGCATATGATTGCTCGCCAATTGAATATATTATAAATATGCGAATAAATCGAGCTTGCACACTGTTGAAAGGTTCGGACATGACAATATCGGAAACGGCGGAAAAATGTGGATTTGATGATGTGAATTATTTCAGCAGGCTTTTTAAAAAGAAAGTTGGAGTTTCGCCGTCGGAATTCAGAAAAAAATATAGAGCTAACCGATACGGTCAATGAAAAACCCGTTATTTTTCACAGACTGAAAAATAACGGATTTTTTCGTGAAAATAAAGTGTTCGGCAAGCAGCGCTTTATAATAGGAATCTTACCGAAAATTCAACATCGTCCTCCGCGCTTATGCGATATGGCTTTTCAACATCGCTGCCCCAACTGTCGATACCGCCCACGCCCCGCATTGCTCCGCAGACTGTTACCACGGTGCGGACAGGCGCAGGCAGCTCCTCCATGTGGAAAGCCTGTTCAAGCTGCTGCGGCGTGTAGGGTATTGCCGAAAACGCAAAGTCCTTGTCCTCCGCTTCAAAACTAAGTAGCTTTTCGTCCGCCATGTGCAACGTTACATTTTGAGTATCAGTATGTCAGCCGCACTCCTGGGGTACAAGATATGCGGGAATATGGTGGCACTCTTTATGCCAGCCGAACAC
>CAMWVF010000087.1 GCA_947177545.1 uncultured Clostridia bacterium
TCCGCTTCGGTTCAACCGCGCTTTCAAGGTATTTGCACCGCTTGTCGTCATGCTCCAAAAGTCCGCCGACCATTTCCGCGATAACGTCCTCAGCGGCATATCTCCCGCCGTCCTGACAAACGCAGAAATCCGTCAGCGCGTAAAACATATCAATCATTTTCATCGGTAATTATCTCCTTTTTTTCATCAATTTTTTTATCATTTTCCGCAGTAATTTCCAGCACATTTTCCTCCGTTTTTACAGTAAGAATTTTTTCAAGCTCGCCGTTCAGAGCCGCATTTTTAAGCGCGTCAATATCGTAACCCTGCTCGCTGAGAAGCCTGTAAAACGAGGAAAACTTTTCTTTTTCAAGCCGCTCGGACAACGCTTTTTCCTTGCTTTCAAGGTTTTTGAGAATTGTTTTGTGGTACTCGATAAGGTTTTTGGTGCGACCGATACTTTTCCTGCACCCCTCAAGCTCATCTGAGATTTTTTTCTCCCTGTCGATCAGCACCCGCGCCCCTTTCCTTTAAAGTGAGAAATAAGGTAAGCAATAAAAATCACGCCGAGAATAACAAAGTCGGAAATATTTATTTTAAAATCAACCTCCGCACTTTCGGGCGAAAAAATATTATTAAAATCAAAAATCCCCGCAATGCAGTTTATCGCAATAATCAAAATATAGACAATAATTATCGCCAAAAACGCCTTGTCATTTTTCGGCTTGTCCCTCGTTTCCTTGCCCTCAAAATTACGCTCCTTCAGCCTTTTGAAATAATCAAATATTTTCATCAACTCCGTTCATAGACTTGATTTGCTCGAAATACATCTCATACAAATCTTTTTCCTCGTCGGTAAAATCGTACTCGTCCATAACATTCTGAACGGTATAATTTGTGACCTCCCCGTACAGCCATTGGTGCTGCACATCGCAGTAATATTCCGTGCTTTCGACGGTATACTCATAAGGCGTACCCTCGTTGTAGACAGTAACCTCGGTCTTGCATTTGCAGTAAGGATAATTGCAGTTTTTGTATTCGTAATGGTACTCAAAATCATAAAATTTTTCAATTACCTCCGTAATTTCATTATCGGTAAATTCAAATTTTATCTCCTGTTCCTCATCGCCGCCGTCCTCCTGCAAGTCCCGATAACGAATTACCGCCAATATTGCAAGCACAGAATTTTCATCAATTTCCGCAATATCCTTGTTGCCGTACTGATTTAATTCCGTAATTTCGTCATAGGGAGGATACTGCCGCTTATCGCAGACAAAGCCCTCCACAATATCGTCGATTTCCGACTGCTTTTCATCGACGTACTCAATTATGGAAGCTGAATAATCGTCCAAAATATCCTCGCTTGATTTATCCTCGTCCTCGGAAATAAGCCAACTGAAAAGACTTGTAATTGCAGCGGATACAAGCGTGACTAATCCGTTTATAAGCAGCACCAGCATAAGAATAACCGCCAGCGCAAGCAGGATAATAATCCCGACTTTTGAAGTCAGAGCCTTGCGTACAACGGTAAAAACCTTGACCGCAGCGTCCTTTGTACGCTTTGCATTTTTCTTAATACGTTTCATTTTCACACGGATATCTCGCGGCATATTTTTCACCGCAACGGCAGCCTTGGCAGTAGTCCGCGCCGTGTTCAGAACAGCCTTCCGAGCATTGTCAATGTAACGAATTTCGGTAATACCCTGCTTGACGGTTTCCGTACCCGTATCGGTAATTTTGGACTTGTCGATTTTGGTTTTGAGAAGCTGATTTCCCGCGTCGGACGCGACATTTTTTATGCCGCGTCCCGCCGCAGTAAAAATCTTTAGGGCGTCCTTTTTAGTACCGACCTTAACGCCGTTTTTTACCATAGAACGGACGGAATTTATACCGTTCGCGGCAACAGCCACCGTATTTTTAAAGGTTTCTCCCGCTTGAATAACAGTATCGGCAGATGAACGCTCAAGCTCCGCACTACCCGAAAGCAAGTTATCATCATCACTTTTTGCAACGGTATACCGCTTGTTTTTTAGCCGCATTTGCTTAATTTGCATATTCCGCAGAATTGCTTTTTTGCGAAAAATTTTGTCGGCGGACTGAATTTTTTCCTCCAGATTTTCAGAAGCGGCAATGACGGTTTTCACATCTTCCGAGTAAGAGATTTTCGCGGACTTTATGTACTCCGAATTTCTTTGCGTATGAATAAAATCGTTATCCACCGAAGTCCGCAAAACGCTTTCGGTACGGACTTTCACAGCATTTTCAGCCGACCGAATTTCGGGTCTGTGAAACTGCTGCGCCGTTAATTCCGACTGCATTTTTTTGAGGATTTCTTTCCGCCTCATATCGAAAATAACCGAGGATTTAAGCTGTTCGGAATAATTTTTTACAACAATATTCTTCGAGGAAATTTCACACTCCGAACGGATAATCTGCGTTTTTATCTCACTCACTATGCAAGTCCTCCAGACGGGTAGTCATTAAATCGTAAAGCTCATTATGCGGGAATTTATCACGGAAAGGAATTACCGAACCGCCGCAGCAAATAAGTCCCTGACCGCTGTCGGAATTGGTAACATACGCAAGAAGATTATCCGAAATATTCAGAAGCCGAGCAAGCTGCACCCTGTCGCTTGTTGCCTGATTCAACATCATCACAAAATCGGTATTGGAGAGCATAGAACGAGCCGTTTCGGACTTCAACAAATCCTCAACATTTTGAGTAATTCCCGTAGGAACGCCGCCCCACTTTCTCGCACGTTTATACAACTCAAAAAGGAAGTTCGCCGAGTATTCATTTGCAAAAAGCAAATAAATTTCGTCTAAGTATATCCACGTTCTCTTGCCCTTTGCGCGGTTTTCGGTAATGCGATTCCACACATAGTCGAGGACGATAAGCATACCCAGCGTTTTAAGCTGCTTGCCCAAATCCTTGATGTCGTAGCACACCACGCGGTTTGTTGTGTTGACGTTGGTTTTATGGGCGAAAACATTCAGATTTCCCTTGATGTAAAGTTCAAAGGAAAGCGCAAGTCCCTTTGCCTCTTTTTCGGGTTGGGACTTCAAAACCTCGTAAAAATCAATAAGCGTGGGAATTTTCGCCGCGTCGAAGTCCTGCATATATTCCGCATAAGTGATAGTCAGACAGCGGTCGATAATGCCGCGCTCCTTTGCGGTCAGACCCTGTTTTCCAACCAAGCACTCAAAGAACGAGAGAATAAAATCGGACTTCATAACAAGGGGATTTTCGTCGTCCGAATAATTCTGCGACATATCCAAAGGATTTATGTAATTAGTGCTTGCAGGGGAAACGTTGATTATTTCTCCCGCCAGAGCCTTTACCAGCGGCGAGTATTCACGTTCGGGGTCGATGATGATAATATCGTCGTCCGTCGCAAGAAATACGTTTACCATTTCACGCTTTGCGCTGAAAGATTTACCGCTGCCAGGACTTCCGAGGATAAATCCGTTTGGATTTTTCAGCATAAGTCGGTTGAAAATGATAAGGTTATTGGAAAGCGCGTTCAGACCGTAATACATACCGTTTTCCTGCGAAATTTCTTTAGAGGAAAAGGGGAGGAAAACCGCCGCACTTTCGGTAGTCAGCGTCCTGCGGATTTCAAGAGTACAATTACCAATAGGCAGCACCGACTGCAAACCCTTTTCCTGCTGAAATTTCAGAGTAGACACCGAGCAAATATGCTTTCTCACAACAGCTTCGATAGCCTCGGTATTATTCTCCAGTTCGTCAAAATCGTTTGCAGTAACCATTATGACGATGTTTGTCATAAACATTTTCTGATTTTTGCTTCTCAAATCGTCGAGCAATTCCTCCGCTTCAACAAGAGAATATTTGAGTTCCTCATTGATAACGTCGGAAGTATACCCCGACTGGATAGCTTTTTTCTCTGCCTGCAATTTATTCGCCCTCATAGAAGTAAGCTGATGATTGACGATTTTAAGAGCCTTTGCGGGGTCAACTGGAGTAATGTTCACGGTAGTCATAACGTCCAAATTTGTGTTGGCAATATCGGTCAGCAAGCAATCCTTCAGCGAAGCGGGCATATCCTTTATGAACATTGTGCGGGCGTACTTGTCGTTCCACATAAAGTAATCTTTCTTAAACTCAAAATAGTCGGGACAACAATACGCGCGCTCCGCCTGACGGTTAAAATCGCTCTGCATAAGGGGCGAAAATTTCTCGTCAACATTTCTAAAAATGTCTTTCAGCAATTCCACACGCTCGTTGGAAGTCATAGGCGTGATAGACGAACCTATTTTTTTGAAAGCGTTTGTAAGCTCCAAATCAATGGTAGCGAATTTGGACTTTGCCGCTTCAAGGTACGCCGCCTGCACAGTCACCGTCAGATATTTGTTGCGGATAATTCCATTTTGCCCCTGCTCCATTTTTTCAACAAGCATATTATTGTAGGAATCCACATACTTGTCGAAGTTATCGCCCTTGTGCTTCAAAAGCACCATTTCATTGAATTTTTCCTTGTTGACGCGGTTGTTGTGGACAGTCACCTGAATGTCAGCGGACGTATCAAAACTGTTCAGAACCGAGCAATATCCGAGAAAAATCCCCTCCTGTTCCTCCTGCTTTGCAATGGAATAATTTATGTCCTCAAAGCGATAAGTCTTGCTGTAGCGGTTTTCCTCAACCTTGAAAATATAGTTGTCGCATACACGCTTGTACGGCAGAGTTTTCTGCATAGTTTTTGGAACAACACGCTTTTTCTTGATTTTCTGCTTTTTCGGCTTCTTGCGTTTCTGCTTATTCAAGCGTATCTCATCGCGCTCTCTTGCCGATAATTCGGACAAATCCGCGTCCTCGGAAATGTTTTTCTTTTTAAGTTTTTTCATAAAAATAATTGCCGCGATCGCCGCTCCGAACACTCCCGCGAGAAGCAAAAAAGCTTGTGCATTATTTGTTGCTGATCCGATTTCTGAACTATCGGCAACCTCTGTAATTGTCGTTGTTTCAGCAATATTTATTTCCGAATTTTCAGCAGCAGAATTTCCCGTAAAATACAATATTTTTTCCTGCGGTACGGTAGTCACGGCAGCCTGCGAATGTACCTCGGAACTGCCCTGAAATTCCTCCGCTTCATATTTTTCGGGAACTGTTGTGACCGTTTCGCTCTCTGAAAATTCCTGCTGTTCGGTTTCCGTTTTTTCCGATTTTTCACTTTTTGATACCTCCGTTTTTTCGGTTTCCTCCGTAATTTTTTCGTCGGGATTTCCGTTGTAAATTGTCTGATAAATAACCCTTGCAGGGACTTCCGTAACCGCTGTACTTGTTTCCTGCACAGTCTTTGAAGTAACCGCGGGCTCGGTAATTTTCGCCGTAGTGGTCCACACCGACGTTGTTGCGGCAGGCTTATCAAGAGATTTTATGTACTCGTCAATATCCATACCGTTTATGGAATACGTCTCGGACTTTTCATCGTAAATTTTGCGAATATCATCGGTCAGATAACGCGCCCTGTCGTTCTTATCCACAAAATATACTCCGCCGTTTTCAGCGATAACAATGGAATTGCCGTCGCTGTCAAACCAACAAATATCGCCGTTTTTTAAAATATCCTTTGTCAATAATTTTTCCTCCGCTTTAATATTTTTTTGATGAAATTTTCCTTGCCACCGCTTTCAATTTCAGCAGCCAATTCCTCCGCAAGATATGTTTTCCGAAGCTCCATAAAAATCGGCTCATAGGAATAAACCCGTTTCTGCGGCGCGAATTGATAGTACAGCCATTCCACCGCAAATTTCTCAAAGGTCATATCGTTGTAGCGAAAAAATC
>CAMWVF010000088.1 GCA_947177545.1 uncultured Clostridia bacterium
CTCTTGATTTGGGTTGGAATCTGCTTTCTTTGTTGCCTAAGTCCGCTCTTGACCGTATCAACGAAAAGCTGCTGGAGGAAAAGTACAATCCCAACGCTGCGGAGTTGTTTGAGTAAAAACTGTCCCGAAGAAAGGGTGAAAATTTATGGCTGACCAGGTTTTTCCCACCAAGGGAAATCTGCTTAATATTCAGAAATCTCTTGCGCTTGCAAAGCTGGGATACGAACTTCTGGACAAAAAGCGCAACATTCTGATACGCGAGCTTATGACAATGGTGGACGCGGCGAAGTCCCTAAGAGGCACTATTGACAACACCTATATAAAGGCGTACTCTGCGCTGCAAATGGCGAATATTGCAAGGGGCGTAATTGAAAATGTTGCCAACGCCGTGCCTGTTGAGAACACGCTTTCGGTAACCTATAGAAGCGTAATGGGCTGTGAACTTCCCAAAATCAGTATAGACGAAAAGAAGCCCGTTCTGAATTACGGTTTGCAGTACACCGACTCAAACGTGGATATGGCGTATATCTGTTTTGAGTACGCAAAATACATTTCTGTAACTCTTGCAGAGGTAGAAAACAGCATATACAGGCTCACAAACTCCATAAGAAAGACCCAGACCCGCGCCAACGCTTTGCAGAATATCGTTATACCTCGGTATGAAAGTATTGTCCGCTTTATAAGCAGCAGCCTTGAAGAAAAGGAGAGGGAAGAGTTTTCCAGAATGAAAGTCATTAAGGCACAGAAACTCAAGAAAAAGAAATACGCAATTAAAAAGAAAGAAAATTTTTTATAATAAAACAGACCGTCCTCAAAAATCATTAGGACGGTCTGTTTTGTTTATTTTGTGTGAAAATTTTCCGAATTTACTTCGTCTCTTTATATGGCAACGCCGCAAACGGCTTTTTAAAAAGAAAATTACCCCCACATTTATTGTAGGGGTGACTCTCGCTGAATGGAATTCTCTGCCTTTTTTGTGTAGACAAAAAGATTTTTTCGTAAAATAGTAAAGAAAAAAGCTCCCGTATTTCTACAGAAGCCCTTTTCGCTGCAGGGTAATCCCTGCCTGATGGTGCCGGTGGCGGGACTTGAACCCGCACGCCATCACTGGCAATGGATTTTGAGTCCACCTCGTCTGCCGATTCCAACACACCGGCAAAAAAAATTTACTAAATTATTTTAGCATATTTTTTCAGATTTGTCAAGCTTTTTTTGTAAATTCATAAAAATTTGACCCCAAAATATTATATGTGGATTTTGCCTGAAATGTCAAATGCAGTCCCCGCGGCATAAAATGATTTGAAACCGAAAAGCTTTTCGGCAGTCTATTTCATTTCATCACGCTATGAAAGGAGAAGCGCAGCGTATTATGACAACTTTAACAACCAAACCGGAAACGACTATAAGCAAGTTCCCACCAGAAACGCCTGTGGGGATGTGCTATGTCCCGTTTCAGCAGTGGGAAAATCCGTACGCCGAGAACACCGCTCTTGAAAACGGGACGATGTTCCCAAGCCTTAATTTACCATTTTTAGGCAGGGAGGTAGATAAAAATGGCTGACAACAATCTTATGTGTGCAATTCAGATGTATGATTTTTATCTGTACGAATTGAATTTGTATCTTGACACCCACCCAAACGATCCAGAGGCGCTGGATTTATTCAAAAAAACCAATGAAAAAAGAGCAGCCGCATACAAGGCTTATGTCAGCAAATACGGACCTATCACCGTTCGACAGTTTACAGAAGGCGACCACTTCAGCTGGGTGAACGGTCCTTGGCCATGGGAAAGGAGCGCTAACTGATTATGTGGGCTTATGAGAAAAAACTATCATATTTATCATACACATATTGATTACATAAATTCAACGTCAAGCTTCAAGTCGGAATCTGTTTTTCTGTAGCATTGCCGTTCTGTTTTTGAGTATTCGATTTTCTTTATGACAGATTTCAGCATTTTGTTTTTTTCTTCGGAGTTCGCCGTGTCAAAATCACGGATAGTTTTTTCCAACCTGAACATAAGCTCCTCGTCGCTAAGCTTGGGAGCTACTTCATTTGCGGCAATCTCTTTCAACTGCGCTTCGCAGCTTTTTATTTTTTCGGAAACAGCGGCAGAACGCTCAAGAAATACTTCTGTTGAGTAAATTCCCTGCTCAAAGAAATCGTAAATTTTAGCTTGCTGACCTTTAAGGCGCGTTAGTTCAGCCTCTATTATGGATTTTTTGTCATGTACGACCTGTCGTGCATTTTTATTTTCGTAAGCCTTATCATTGTGTTGGACTTCCTTTATTTTTGCAAGCTTTATCTTCATAGCATTTATTACAGCCTCGTCAACGCTGTCCATAGTACTACCGACTACTTTGCCTCGGCAAGTGCGGTATCTGCATAAAATATGGGCTTTCCCGGAAGATTTTATATACCTGCGTATCATCTGATGTCCGCAGTTTTTGCAACACAGCATACCGTGATAATGATTTTTTATGGTTTCGTCGGACTTGACGTGGGCAAGGGGATTGTTCTTTATAAGCTCCTGTACGTGGTTAAAGGTCTCCTCGGGAATAATAGCTTCATGTCTGCCGTTGCATACAATATCGCCGTCCTGCTTTGAGTACCAATGAATTTTTCCCGCATAGACGGGATTTTCAAGAATTTTCTTAATTGATACCCGTTCCCAGTACTGACTTTTCATGGGAGATATGCCCATGCGGTTCAATTCCTCGGCAATAGCCCGTGCGCCGCTACCGCTCAGCCGCATATCATAAATCATCTTGACGACTTCCGCCTGTTCGGGAATTATCTCCAAAGTATACACCTTGGGTTCGGGGTGTATTTTTTTGTACCCAAAGGGCGGGGTAGGGGTGATGTAGTTGCCGTCCTTGACGGTGGCTATCCTGCCTGCGTTCATGCGGCGGCGAATGGTCTTGTACTCCCTGCGGCTCATGAACAGGGAAAATTCAAAGTACTCCTCGTCAAATTCGTTGTTGGGATCGTAGGTCTTTATGGGGGTTATGATCTTAGTCCCCGAAGTCTTGAAAGCCTGAGCAACAACGCCCTGATCTATAGTGTCGCCGCGGGCAAGGCGCTCAATCTCCATAACAAGCACGCCGTCGTATTTGCCGTCGTTTACGTCCGCAAGTAGAGCCTGCATTTGGGGTCGGGCGGCAATGTTCTCGCCGCTGACGATCTCCCGGTACTGCTTTACAACGGCAATGGAAAGCTTTTTTGCAAGCTCTGTGAGAGCCTTTTCATGCTTGGCAAGAGTTTCGCCCTCGCCGCGGGCTTCGGCTTCCATATCAGCGCGGGATTTTCTTAGATACATTGCGTAGGGCATGGCGTGACTCCTTTCGTTAACTCGCCTTTTCTGGTGCATTTGCCTCGGATTTAGTTATAGGAGGCGACTGCGCTTAAAGTTCTTTAATTTGGAGATATTTTTTAAACTTTTCGTCAAATTCTTCACAATATACTAAACTATTACATTCATTTGCCTTTTTGGCTATATTTTCTATATATGTATTTGAACAATGTTTCCAAAATTTTTCTATTAATACAGTGTTTTGATAAAGAGCATAATAATTTCTATAGCCAATTACCGTACCAGGCAACGCATTTAACGGTGAAACTTCATTCCATGCATTATTAATAAACTGCGTTAATTTATTTGAATTTTTATAATCAATCGCTAAATTTAAAAAATCATCAAAATGACTATTGCATTTTTCTAAATATTTTATAAAGTCATCATCATCTAAAATAAGCTTTAATTGATTAAACTTTTTCAAGTTTTCATTAACAGCATTTGTAACACTATTTAGCCATTGATCATAAGATGCTTCCTCAAAGAAAACAAACGGCATAACACCTGTAACTTGTGCCATATTTCTTAAAACATCGTGGTAATAACCGTAAGTTTCTAAAATATTTTGCCTTATTTGATTATTTATGTCGCGATTATGTATTTGTTTTTGCAGTTCAATATTTCTTTCATTAATTTCCTTTTGCAACTCAACATTTCTGTTGTTTATTTCTCGTTGCAGTTCAGCACTACTTTCGTGGAAATGTTCTTGCTGCTTACTATTTGCTTTGTTAATGCGTACTGTGATATAAATGTTAATAGCTGTAAGAACAACAGTAATCACTACACTGATAATTGCAATAACATTAGCTTTAACAGCTGGATTTTGGATATTTGCAGTATCCTGAGCAAACATTAAAAATTTTTCCATTTTAATTTCTCCTTTTACTTATTTCAAGATTTAAAATTACACAAGCTAATACGTTAGTATCGTTGTATCGCTCATTTGCATATGTCAACCGCCTTGTTACAGGCGATTATTTTTTATATAGCTTTCAAATTGCTGGTATACCTGACGTTCCAGCGGAGAAGTCAGAAATTTTCCTCGCTTGCGCAGTGTCTCCATGCGTTCTGCGCGGATTTTTGCTGCTTCACGGCTTATATTGCATACTGAGGCAATCTGTTCCGCAGTTTGTGCGTTAATGCCCCAGAGGACGCAGGCAGGAGCGAGCAAACGTGCTGCAAACATATCCGCTTCGGTTTCGTCGTCAGATTTAACCATGTTCTCGCGGCGTGTATAATAGCCGCTGCGCATCTCGTGTCCCAAAAGAATATGAGCCAATTCATGTGCTATGGTAAAACGCTGACGCTGTAGTATTTCAGTATCTTCAATTATAATATACCAGTTGTCTCCTTGTTTTACCGAAACGCCGCTTTCACCTTGGCGCAGTTCATTTACGTCCTTGTTTTCTATAATTGATATCCCCGCTTCAGTACATATAGAAAATAATGATACCGGAAGCGAACTGACTTTAAAATCAATCAAAGTTTGCCACGCTGCATCGCGTACATTTTTGTACCGACTGTAAAAACCATATACATCTGTATTTCTCAGGATTACCACCTCCGACAGTATTTTTTACTGTCGGAGCTGTTTTTATGCCTGTTATAGATTTTTGTTTTTAGTAGTCGGTGCTTTACTGAAATCTTTTGTTGTTTCAACAATTTCCGGTGAGTGGTTATCAGCAGAACGTGCCGCACGATATATTGTAGTCAAATGTTGATTTCTTGACGTATATTTTTCAGTTTTGAGCATTTCCTCGATACTGCCGATAATGCGACCGAGGTCAAATGTATCAAGTTTAATAAGCAATTCAACAGCATGAAATATTTCGGTGTTGTGGCATTTATTTAAAAGTTTGCAGCAATCGTTACCGTATAGATTTTGTTCAATGCGTTCTAAATCCTTTCTGCCGGAGGGCAGGTTGTAGCCCATGAGCCAGACCTCATTCACGTCTAAAGCTAATCCTAAAATTGTAAGTTTATCCTGTCCGGGTGTTACTTTCCCTGAAATGTACTGACTTAAATCGTTTTTGCCAAGCTTTACGCCGTATTTATCACAATATGGTTTGCAGGCTTCCAATATATCAACTTGTTTTATGTTTCTTTCTCGCATGATTTGCTTTAGTCGGTCAGCTGTAGTGAATTTATCCATTTATATCACATCCTTTTCTTTCACAGGTATATTATAACACAGTTTGAAGAAAAGTTCAATAGCTTTCTAAAAAAAATTCAAAAAAATTGAACAAAAGATATTGACAACCATAAATACATATGATATAATTCAAATAGTTCAATAATTTTGAACAAACAATAAAAGGCGGTGATATAATGGCATACAATTATGCAAAGTTAA
>CAMWVF010000089.1 GCA_947177545.1 uncultured Clostridia bacterium
AATGAGTAAAACTAATCCTTTTAAATCCTAAAATAAGGAATTTCTTAAAAAAAATTACAAAAGCACTTCTGTGAATTCATATTTGATTTCGCTGAACAGGTATTTAAAATGGCTTGAAAGGGACGACCTATGCGTCTCTCTCATCAGGTGTCAGAGAAAATATTTTACGCCCGCGGAGCTGACCCTGAGCGATTACAGAGCCATGCTTAAATTTGCCGAAAAAAGCGGTCAGACCAAGTGGTATTTGATTATGCGCTGTCTCGGAAGCATGGGTATAAGGGTGGGGGAGCTTAAATTTATTACATATGAAGCAGTGCTTTCCGGAAATGCAGAAATATTTTTTAAGTCGAAGCTGCGGACTATTCTTATTCCCGCAGGGCTTCAGGGAGAGCTTTTATATTTCTGTCAAGGCTGCGGGACAGAGGCGGGTACGGTCTTTATGAACAAAAGCGGCACCGCTCCAATTGACGTGTCGGTGATATGGCGCAATCTAAAAAAAATCGCAATTGGCGCGAATATTGAAAAATCAAAGGTTTATCCGCATAATTTCCGCCATATGTTTGCGCGGATATACATGAACGAATATCACGACATTGCCGAGCTTGCGGATATTCTGGGACACAGCTCTATTGAAACCACAAGGCTTTATACAAAATCCTCCAAGGAAAATCAGCGCATAAGGCTGGACAGTCTTAATCTTTGATTTATAAAATGCAATATAATACAACATTATTTTTTATTTGTCAATGGCTTTTTAGAAAAAATATTTTAATTTACACAAATTTCACATTTGCTCTCAACGGATATATTTCCGTGAGGGCATTTTTTATTTGTATTTTTAGAGTGTGTTGGCGCTGCCGAGCATTTTGGCAGCGCCAATATACCTCAAGTTATACTGTCTGTTTTAGGCAAAATTTTTTATACGAAAAAAATGCAATATAATGTTGTATAATATGGCTATGGTACCAAAAACAAGGTAAGGGAGAGGATAAAAATGTGGTCTTGACCGCTTACAGCAATTTCACTTTGAAAATGTAAACAAAATCCATATGCGCAAAATTTCTGCTCTGGTTTTGTACATTTTCTTCGTGGAATGGCTGTAAAAAAACGTATTAAAAAATTTTATAGGAGGAAAAATTATGTATAATCCTGCAAATGAAGTATCGTCAATTAATTTCAGCGCAATTATCGGCGGCGCGCTTAACGCGGTTGTAAACGCTCAGAAGGAGTCCGCAGAGACAACGGTCAATTTTGTAAGACAGGTAGGCTTTATGCCCGGAAAGCTTGACGAAAACGGACGTGAAACAGGCATAGGCGATCCCATATGCGTTTCGTTCTCATACGACAAGGAGGTTTCTCCCGCTCACACCACAGAGAGCAGGGAGTTCCGAATAGAGGTCATGGACGGCGGTTCGGGCTACAAGGACGCAAACAATATTGTTCTTAAAATCGGAGACATTGATCTTGACGCAAACGTTATGGTCGAGGACGGCAAAATTGTCGGCGCGGTTCTTAACGCAGAACCAACAGGCGACGACATTAAAAATAATGCGGAAATCAAAGTTACCGAAGAAAACGGCGGCAATAAAGCTAAGCTTGTTCTTAAAGTCGTGGATGAGGGAAAGCTTTCCCCCGCGCTGTATCAGAAGATGCGCATAGACGTGCCTATTCTGACTATGATGCCTATTCCCTTTATCAAGATCGACAATACGGATATTGAATTCAACGTCAAGATCAATTCCGTTTCGACGACTGAAACCAAGGATACCACAAACAGCAGCGTCAAGAGCGACAGCAATTTCAGCTACAAGGGATTTGGCATCAAGGCCGGGACAACGCTTAACGCGTCGGTTTCAAATCAGAAGTCCACAAGCAGCAATGAGACCGTTAAAAAGGATTACTCTCTTAACATAAAGGTACACGCTGTTCAGGACGATATGCCCGCAGGTATGGCAAAAATACTTGATATCCTTGAGGAGACCATTTCCACAAAGGCTGTTTCAAGTCCTGCCGCCAAGGAGGCTCTTACCGACGAAAATAGTGCGAAGAAGTCCGATAATTCGTCACAATCAAACGAAGCTTCCGAAAACAAATAAAAATAAGAGCGGGGCAAACAAAAAGCAAGACTGACACTCCCGGTCAAAAAAATTTAAATAAGGAGCATTTGAAAGGCTATGGTTAAATTAAGTGAATTTATAGGAGAACTCGTATCGGATATTTCGGACGCGAGAAGAATTGCCGATACAAATTCGGCGGAGCTTAGTCAAAGCTACCATGCAGACCCGTTTTTAAAGGGTATGCCCGTGCCGCACTATACTATTCAGGAGGCGGAGATAAAGGTTCCCGTTTCGGTAAACAGAGTGGTTTCTTACAAACAAAATAACGATTTCCTGGTTACGCTTATTTTAAGCACCGTCAAGCTGAAACTGCCGCAGCTTCTGACAAACAAGCTTATGGAGAATTACATCAAAAAAAGGGAAAAGGAGCAGTATGAGAAGAAGCTTCAGGCGGCTGCCGACGCAGTTACCGATATGCAGCTAAACGATGTAAATATGACGTTTGAAAATCTTGACGACAAGACCAAGGACGATCTGCGGCTGCTTTATGCAAACAAGTCCAACGATATTACCGACCTGCTTGCCGTTGATATGAGAGATTTTCTTAACTCTGCGAATTTTGACGTGATCAAGCTTCTTGATATAAGGGATAAGCTTATTGATATGCTTACGCGGATAATGGCTGATAAGCTTGCGGATATTGACGATGAAAAAAAGCCTGTTTCTGAGGAGGCTCTCCCTGCTCTTGTGGCGGAGATCGGCACGGAAATGTTCTTTGAATTTGCGCAGAAATCCGAAAGCAACAAGGGAATATTTGTTGACCCCGGCACAGGGAAGCTCAACGAATATTTTGCAAAGGACAATCTCATGTTCCTTAGCTTAAAGGTCAAAGAGCAGGATTTGGATATAGTTATTGAGAACGACGGCAGCGCGGGCACACAGAGGTTCCTGTCGCTTAATTGACCGAGGAGGCAAAGAAAATGATCCTTATTCCAATTATAGAAAGCATGGACGAAATACTTAACGGTATGCCGAAGCTGATAGACAGGCTGGAGAACAGCCAAGGCAGTCTTATTGAGGACTGCGCGGGATTTGTTTCGCGGCTTGAGGGAGTTTCGGAAAAATACCGTTTTCCCATAACGGGACTGCTTTCCGTAATTAGGGGGAAAATACTTTGCGGCGCACCGGCTGACCCTGCCGTAAGCCTGTCAAGGAAAGATAAAAAGGCGGCTGAAAAGAGGTACATGATAACCCAGCTCGAAAACGCGTACAACTGCGTAAGTGAATATCTTGACGGCGAGCGAAGGATCATAAGCGAGTGCGAAAGGCTTGTGTGTCAGGTATCGGCAAAGCTTGCTGCCGAGGGAGCTTTGCTTGATACTGCTCCCAAAGATATAAGCGGGAAGCTGCTGATAGGTCTTGCTGCCCGCGACACGGAGCTTATGCCGATACTTGCCCATGTTATCGGACTTGCGGGCGCGCCCAATACAAATATATTATTTGAAAAAACAATGTCCCTTGCAGGGATAATAAATTGACGTCTGCCTGCGGGCAAAACTGCACGCAGGCAAATATTTTAAAGGAGTAATTGAAATGAAAAATATTATTTTTATGCCGTTTATTAACGACGTTGACCACGGACAGAAATGGAGAAACGACCTTGAAAGAGACTTCCTTGCGGCAGATGGAAGTGCGCTTACCAGAGAAATAAAAACTATTCGCGAAAAGAAGGGAGATACTAAAACATACGC
Source organism: uncultured Clostridia bacterium (assembly GCA_947177545.1). Classification (GTDB taxonomy): domain Bacteria; phylum Bacillota; class Clostridia; order Oscillospirales; family Ruminococcaceae; genus RGIG8773. The sequence continues at coordinate 3,809 of CAMWVF010000089.1, forward strand.
TGATGAAAAAGACTATTATGCCGATCTTCACACAAAAAAATCCGAACGTCAGAAAATGTGGATAAACTGTCTGATCGAACATACGGCGGAATTATTCAGAGGGTATCTTGACCGTCAGAAAAGCGAGGACGCGGCTTTCACCAAAAAAACAGTTGTCTGTGCGCTTCCCGAATTTTTCTGGCGCGATATAAACGACAATGACAAACATACCGATGATATCAACTTTTACCATAAACCACTTTATCTTGAAACGGCGCGTGATATTCTTACGGAGGATAATGCTCTTATGGGGCTTACTGAGGATTATCCCAACATGATATTTTTTGCGGGCACTGTAATGTGGAAAATAATAAATCCCGAAAATCATAAAAACGAGGAGATATTGAATTCGCTGATAGTTTATGCAGAAGGAAAATACAAGGAAACGCTCACCAAGCATAATGTTTCATTTATCGACGGGTTTTACGACGCAAATCAACGCTTAGTAAAGAATAAGGTCGGAAAAGGCGGAAACGACGGAAACCTTGTCACGAAATTCAACGGGCTTGATTTTACATATGATATCTGTCTGGATTTTATGCACAGAGCCAATCAAAATGACTTTAATGAACGGCCCCGTCCGTTGTCAGCAAAGTTTTGTTCAAAAAAAGGGATAAGTAGCATCGATGTAAATGTTCTTATAGCGGCAGGTATGCCCGTTAACGGTAAATATATCGAGGAAAACACATTTTCAAGCGTCTTTCTAAGATGTGACGGTTTATGCAAACCTTACGGACAGGCTTTGATAAGGTCATGCGGAAGTGACGGAGCGGCTGTAAAGCTTATTGAGATCAATCCGCAATAATAAGGATTTCGGAGGTGTATTTATGGAATTCAAAGGAATTGATGTTTCAAAGCACAACGGCAGAATAGACTGGGAAAAAGTCAAAAAATCGGGAGTTGAATTTGCGATACTGCGGGCAGGCTTCGGAAGAGAAAATCCGCGTCAGGTCGACGTTCAATTTGAGAGGAATTACAGCGAATGCAGGATGTTGGGGATACCTGTGGGAGCATATCATTACAGCTATGCAAAAAATCCCGACGGCGCTCAAAAGGAGCTTGATTTTTTCCTGAAGCTCATAGACGGAAAACAGTTTGATTATCCGCTGTGCTTCGATATTGAGGACGAGTCCTTAAACGGGATATCTGAAAAGGTTCTTACCGATAACGTTCTCACCTTTTGCAAAGGTCTTGAGGAAAGGGGATATTATGCGGCTGTGTACTGCAATATGGACTGGCTTAAAAACCGTCTGGAGCATGACCGTCTCAAGGATATTGATCTTTGGCTTGCGTACTGGAGCAACGCTCGCAGCGAAAATATAAAAGTGGGTATGTGGCAATACTCCGAAAAAGGTCAGATAGACGGCATTTCAGGAGATGTCGACCTGGATATTGCTTATAAAAATTATCCCGAGATCATAAGATCAAAGGGTATGAATAACTTCGGCAAAAATCACAAGTATGTAGTTGCCGCCGAAAAAAGCGGCATGGACCTTGCCGAAGCGGAGGCGCTTTCTTCCCGCCTGAGAGACCTTAATATGTCAGTTTCCAAAAGGGAGGACAGGCAATGAATGAAGCATTAAAAAAATGGTTTAAGGCGGCGATGTGCCGTGCGCTCAAAACATTTTTTCAGAGCGGAGCTGCTTCGATGTGCGTGCTTTCTGTAGTTAAACAGTTCAGCTGGGAAACAACTGTCTGTACGGCAATTTTGGCCGGACTGTTTTCGCTGCTCACAAGCTCTTTGAGCTTTCCCGATATACCAAAATAAAATTTTTTCGGATTTTCGCGTTAATATAATATAATACCGTCCGCTAAAGGCTTTAATGAGTAACATAC
>CAMWVF010000090.1 GCA_947177545.1 uncultured Clostridia bacterium
TTGCACCATAGAGGGGGTGTTTTTGTGCTGTCCGTACAATTTGGAGCGGTGCAGTTTTTAGGAAAGGTTTTTAATAAGTTTGTATATTTGCATAAATTATGCTATTTCGTAGCATAACCTTTTGTAACATACAACGTCCCTCATAAGTAAGGACATTTTTCAAACCCGTTTCCCACGAAACAAAAAAACTTGTGCATTGATAACAAAGTTTGTATCATTACACAAATTCTATGCCTCTAAAATATGCAATTTTACTTTAAAAACAAACAGAACCTTTGTTGCATTTTGCGGAATTATGTGATATAATAAAATTGGAATATTATACATAATAGTAAACGGAGGGTACTGCTATGACCGACAAGGAACAGAAAAATGCCGCGAAAAAATTTGCTGAATACTGGAGAGACAAGGGCTACGAAAAGGGCGAGAGCCAGCCGTTCTGGCTGTCGCTTCTCCGTGACGTTTACGGCGTTTCCGAACCCGAAAAGTTTATTTCCTTCGAGGAACAAGCACACATTGATACTCATACAGGATTTATTGACGGTTATATCCATTCCACCAAAGTTATGATTGAACAAAAGGGTTTAGGTAAGGATTTGAAAAAAGCTATACGTCAGTCTGACGGGTCATTACTTAACCCTTTTCAGCAAGCAAAAAGGTACATAACAGAATTACCCGTTTCAAGGCACCCAAGGTGGGTGATAACCTGCAATTTCGAGGAATTCCTCATTTATGATATGGAAAAGCCCAACTGCGAACCCGAGCAGATTTTCCTAAAGGACTTGCCTAAAGAATATTACCGATTGAATTTTTTGACGGACACAGGGGACGAAAATATCAAAAAGGAAATGGAGGTTTCCCTGCAAGCGGGCGAGCTTGTGGGCAAGCTCTACAATGCTGTTTTGAAGCAGTACAAAAATCCCGACAATCCCGAATCGCTGAAAAGCCTTAATATGCTTTGTGTACGGCTTGTGTTTTGTTTGTACGCCGAGGACGCGGGCATTTTCGGGCGACACAATATGTTCCACGATTATCTGAAAGAATTTGAAATTAAGGACGTACGCCGCGCCTTGATTGATTTATTCAAAATTCTTGATACCAAAGCCGAAAACCGCGACCCATATCTGGAGGGAACGATTTCCGAATTCCCCTATGTAAACGGCGGTTTATTTGCGGACGAAAATATTGAGATACCGAATTTTGACGAGGAAATTGTTGCTTTGCTCTTGAATAATGCGAGTATGGATTTTGACTGGAGCGCGATTTCACCGACCATTTTCGGCGCGGTTTTTGAGAGTACCTTAAACCCCGAAACACGCCGCAGCGGAGGTATGCACTACACCTCTATCGAAAATATTCACAAGGTCATCGACCCGCTTTTCCTTGACGATTTGAAAAAGGAGCTTGAGGAAATCAAAACATACAAGCAGACGAAAACACGTAATACTAAGCTTTTGGAGTTTCAGGACAAGATGTCCTCGCTGAAATTTCTTGATCCCGCCTGCGGAAGCGGAAATTTTCTTACGGAAACGTACATATCCCTGCGGCGTCTTGAAAACGAAGCCATTAAAATGCGGCAAAAGGACGGTCAGATAGAGTTTGATTTAGGCGAAATAATCAAGGTTTCCATAGGTCAGTTTTACGGCATTGAGATAAACGATTTTGCGGTGTCGGTTGCGAAAACGGCGTTGTGGATAGCCGAGTCGCAGATGATGCACGAAACGGAGGAAATCGTGCATATGAGCCTTAATTTTCTCCCGCTGAAATCTTACGCGAATATTGTTGAGGGGAACGCTTTGCGTATCCCTTGGGAGAGTGTTGTCCCTAAAAATGAAGTCGATTTTATTATGGGTAATCCGCCGTTTTGCGGTAGACGTTACAGAACGCCTGAGCAAATAAAAGATGTTGAACATTTTTTTAAATATAAGGATATTGATTATGTTGCTTGCTGGTACAAAAAAGCAGCAAAAATGATTTTAGATAGCAACATTGAATGTACTTTTGTATCTACAAATTCTATTACACAAAGCAGTCTACAGCAGTATCCTATTACGGATATATAAACGGTCACATTGTGCCGCAGATAGGTATGTACAAGCTGTCAGAGCTTAATACGGACGTTTTTCAAAGATTTTTTAATGTTCAGAGTGACAGCGGAAGTCTAAAGGGCGGGGGATTGTCACCAAAAACATTGTCAAACATTAGTAGAATGATACATAAGTCAATGAAAAAAGCTCTTGAGCTTGAACTGATAAAGAAAAATTATGCTGAATTTATTGAACTTCCGAGACAAGAATCTCCCGAAATGCGTGTACTTACAGTTTACGAACAGGGACTGCTTATGGAGGAATTAAGCCGTTCAAAGGAAAGACTTGCATTCGGAGTATATCTTAGTCTTACTCTCGGTATCAGACTTGGAGAAGTTTTGGGACTCAGGTGGTCGGACATAGACTTTAAAAACGGAATAATACACATCAGGCGCACAGTAAACCGTCTTCCGACTATTGAGGGTTCGGTAAAAACCGAGCTTGTAGTAGGAACACCGAAAAGCAAAAAATCTGTTCGGGACATACCTATCAATAATGAGCTTTGCGGAGAAATTATGATGTATCATGCAAAGATAAGCCGTATCGCCCATAGATCTGTTTATAATGAGGACTATGTTCTGCAATCCACGCTTGGCGGTCCTGCCGAGCCTAAGACGTTACAAGAAACTTTCAAACGTATCATCAAAGAAGCAGGAATAGCAGACGCTAATTTTCATTCCCTTCGTCACACCTTTGCAACAAGAGCCGTTGAAAAAGGCGTTGACGTTAAAACTTTGAGCGTTATACTCGGACACGCAAGCGTAAACTTTACCCTTGACCGCTATGCTCATGTTTCGGATAAGCAGAAAAGAAAAACAATGGATTTGCTTCTTACTGGTATAGCATTGTAACATACAAGTCCATAGCCCATTGTAAAATAAAAATAACGGAAAACAGAATTGTTCCGCTGTTTTCCGCTATGCAGACATATTAAATGCAAACAAAATTTAAATAATTTTTAAACAAATATCAATTTGCCAAAAATACCTATTGACAAACTGGTAAAATTATGATATTATAACAGAAATGATAAAACGCACCCACTCGTAAGGCTTGTCTACCAAACAAACCTTACGAACTATCACGCAGATGACGCAAACATCTGAATGACTTAGTGAATGCTTTCTTATCCTGTGTTTAATTATACAGGATTTAAATACATTTGTCAAGCTATTCAAAGCGAAATTTGTGTGAAATTTGTTCGTGACTGAATAGCTTGACTTTTTATTTTTGGTTGCGGAGGCAGGATTTGAACCTACGACCTTCGGGTTATGAGCCCGACGAGCTACCGAGCTGCTCCACTCCGCGGTGTATTTTGCAGTCCATTAAAAGAGGACTTTATTATTATATCACTATTTTGCACCATTGTCAACACTTTTTTCAAAAAAACTGAAAAATTTTTTTCGACAGGATTTTTCATATACCGCAAAATATATGCCGACGCACCGCAAAAGCAGTACATCGGCAATGAAAGGAAGTAATGAAATTAGAAAAAAGCTGATTTAATAATTGTACCGGAAAAGCCGTCCCTCATATTGTCAGAGGTAAATTAGTCCTCTTGGGACTGTGGTTCTTCGTCAAGGATAAGCTCAACGTCCAGATTGCCGTCATTGCGGGCAAGAGTGACCGTCATGGTCTCCCCGGGCTTGTGCTTGTTTTTCTGGGCAACAAGTTCATTCATGCTGCTTATATCCTTGCCGTCAGCCGCGACGATTATATCGCCTTCGGCAATTCCCGCTGCCTCTGCGCAGGAATCCGCTTCTACAGACTCCACAAGGACGCCCTCGTCTATCTGCAAGCCGTAGTAACGCTGTACTGCGGGTGTAATATCTCTGCCTGCAATGCCTATTTTGGGCATTGCAACATAGCCCTTGTTCATAAGGTCGTCCACAATAGACATAGCATTAGTAATGGGAATTGCAAAGCCTATGCCCTCTACTGAGACGTTACTAAGCTTGGATGAAGTAATTCCTACAACCTCGCCCTTGCTGTTGAGCAAAGGACCGCCGCTGTTGCCGGGGTTGATAGCCGCGTCCGTCTGGATAAGAGTCATTGTGGCAAGGGTGCCGCTGGAAAGCTCTGTTGTGACTTCCTTTTCAAGACCCGAAACAATGCCTCTTGAAGCGGAAAGACCCATACCCACAGGGTAGCCGAGCGTAAGCACCTCGTCGCCCATTTCAAGCTTGTCACTGTCGCCTATAACGGCGGGGATAAGTCCCTTTGCGTCTATTTTAAGTATGGCAAGGTCGGTGTTTTCGTCATTGCCAACAATTTCGGCTTCATGCTCCGAGCCGTCGGACAGTGTTATGGTCACCTTGTCTGCATTGGTGGTTTTTTCTTCAATTGTATAACCGCCGCCGAAAAAGCTGAACGGATTGCTGTAGTCGTAACCGCCGCTGCTGCGAATATTGTATGTTGTCCTGATAACATGGCAGTTTGTCATAATGTAGCCGTCAGACGAAATAACAATGCCTGTACCGGTACCTGACTCGCCTGCTTCTTCAAACTCGGATTTGATAAGGGCAACGGAGGGGGTGGCGTTTTTAATGATATCCTTGGTAGTTATGCTGTCCGATTTTTCTTTATCAATATTAAGAAGACTGCCTATGGAGTTATCCTTGCCGTCCGAGCTTTGGGGAACTGTGGTGACGGTTTGAATGGTTTCGCCGCTGTTTGCGTTTTCGGAAACACTTCCCGCATTTGCCGAGGTCTCCGTACTGTTCTGCTCTGCCGCAAGCGTGTTTGCAAGGTAACCTCCGCCGAAGCCTGAAGCTCCGCCCACGAGAGCCACTGACAGGATAAACGCAGCTATTCTGCCTGCTTTTCCGTTCTTTGGAGGCTCAGGCTCCTCGGGTGAATAATTTGCCGTATAAGTATAGTTGTTATTCTCGTACATAAATATACCGCCTTTCGATATAAAAACTCTTATTCATACAGCCATTTCACGAAAAAAATGTAAAAATCAGATCCAAAATCTTTCGTATATGAATTTTGGCGAAGGATTTTGTTTGCATTTTCAAAGTTGAATTGCTGTAAGATTATTTATTTTTGATTACGGTTATATTGTAAAGCTCCAATGTGTAAATTGCGTGATATCAAAACGAAAGAATGAAAAACAGTTGATATTTTAATTTTGAAAATTGTGTACGTGTTTTGATTCTTTACTATAGCAATCCTTAAAATATATTTATATAATTTGTAGGGGACGGCTTTCCCGTCCCTACAACAAGGCGGTATTTTGTAGGTTTGCTATAATTGCTTACGGCTTTATTATTTGGACTGTTACTTTGTTTTTGAATTTTGGAGTGGTTGTTATAAACTGTTAATTGTTTACAGGCAGGGGCAGACGCCGCAAAGGAGGTGTGCCGTTAAAAGCAGCTTGGACAATGAGCACAAACTCACTGTCCAAACAATAAAAAATCACAACAACTAACAAAGAAGCGGAACAAGTCCGCCAAAATAATATAACGTACCAAAAGAAAAACACGTACCCCTATTTTACCGCCATAGTCATTATGTAAAAATATTTTTAACAACCTCTTGCGTTTCTTGTGCAAAGATGCTATAATAT
>CAMWVF010000091.1 GCA_947177545.1 uncultured Clostridia bacterium
ACTTTAGGCTGGAGGATATTCAGTAACAGCTCTTGCCGTACTGCTGTCAATTATCTGAATTTCCTCTGTGTCGCTTGAAATAAGAAAGACTTTGCCGCCGTCCTTGTATATTTCAATGGGCGGAGTCAGCGAGCTTTCAACAGTTGAAACAATTTCCATGGTATCCAAAGAAATTATTGTAAGCGTGCTGCCTTTAAGACAGTATATATACTCTCCGTCAGTTTTTATAACGTCAGCCTCCGAAACGTTTTCGCCGTATTTTTCTTTATCGGTGAAATCGTATGAGGAAAGCTCGGAAAAACTTTCGTTTGGAGCCTTTTGAGAATACACTATCGGTTCTTCCGTATTGTCGGGGATCGTTGTTTCTTCTATAGGTTTATCGCTGTCTGCGGAGCTGTTGCTTCCGTTTAAGTCGATACCGGTATAGATGTTGAACAGATCGTCGTACTCATCGTACGAAACAGGCGGTAAAGCCTTGAAAGTGATCTGGTCTTCGAGGGTTTCCTGTTCAATTCGGTTATGGTTGTATGCCGTCATGCCGAATACAAATACGGCGCAGGCGGCAGCGGCAGCTATGGTCCTTATTATAATAGTGCGGCGTAATACAGAGATATTCGGACCGGACTTTGATGTTCTGTGTTCCGATTCCATTTTGGACCTTGCGTTCTGTGCTTTGAGCATTTTCGCAATATTGTGAGGCGCCAGTTCATCGGGAACTTCAGCCTCGCTGATAAGCTCGTTAAGTTTTTCTTCAAATTTCATAATTCCGACCTCCTTTCTGTTCAGCGTTCGTCAAGCATTTGTCTCAGCTTTATCTTGGCTCTTGCAGCCTTTGAGCGGACGGTATTTGCAGATAATCCCGTCGCCTTTGCGATCTCCTCGCTTGTATAGCCCGAAACAACGCTAAGTGATAAAATAAGCCTTTCTTCCTCGTTCAGTCGCCTGAACTCATCCATTATTTCCAATCCGCTGTAATTTATCTCTCCGGATCCCTTTTGTTCTACACTATTTTCGAGATCATCTAAGTCGGTCCGGTAATCTCTTGTCTTTATATATTCCTTCTGCTTGTTTTTTATCTTTACAGTAAGGATCTTGATTATCCAGGCCTTGAAAGCTTTTTCATCTCTTAATTTTTTTATGGAAGAGTAGGCTTCCAGAACTGTGTCACTAACCACATCGGAAGCGTCATGCTGATTTTTCAGGTTGACCAGAGCGATACGGTACAATTCCTTATACACAAGGGAATACAATTCAGCAAACGCGTCAGCGTCTCCTGCCCGAGCTTTTTTGACGCGCTCGGCGAAATCGGTATTCATTCTGTAATATCACCTCTCAGCCACTCTTTTTATATTTGGCATTGATAATGACATTGCACCGTTTTTCACCCTTAATGAACCTGTCATTATAGTAGTGGCAAAAGAAGTCCGTTTTGTTGCATCGTTTTTTGAGCTTTGGAACATTGCACAAAAATATTTCAATTTTTGTCTAAAAACAAAGCGTTTTGCACAATTACGGACTAATATTTCAATGTCATGATCAAATAATAAACACTCTGACTATTTATTATAACAATTTTTTTGCCAAAATTCAACCCTTAAAGCTAAAAGTTTACTCTTTCATAACTTTTAGCGGTCGGGGATAAGTACAAGCATGGGAACGTCCGCAAAATTCGGCACTTTTACTATTGAAATAAACGGGGAAAAATGCTATAATTTTTTATAACAAACTTTTGAAAGGAAATTTTGCCATGACAGACAAGGAATTGCTGGAAGCTGCCGAAAAAGCCATGAAAAACGCTTATGCGCCATACTCAAATTTTAAGGTGGGAGCAGCCCTGCTCTGCTCCGACGGGATTGTCTTTACAGGCTGCAACATTGAAAACGCAAGCTACGGTGCGTCCAACTGTGCGGAACGTACAGCCGTTTTCAAGGCTGTTTCGGAGGGTCACAGGGATTTTTCTGCAATAGCTATCGTTTCTTCAAGCGGTGAGGAGACTTTCCCATGCGGAATTTGCAGACAGGTTCTGGCGGAATTTGCCCCTGATATACGGGTTATCCTCTCAAATAAGGAAAACGCTCCCGTTTCCTACAAGTTTCAGGAAATTATGCCATATATTTTCAGCCTTGAAAACTGAATTGTAACTGTTCTGTAATTGACTTTGACCGAAAAATGTTATATAATTACTTTATCGTTAAATTATTCGTTTTCGGGAAAAGAGGTTACTATGAAAGCTAAAGTTAAGTTCCGTTTTTTTGCTGCTGTAATTGCCGCCGCTGTCATTTTTTCGTCATGTGAGAAGGTGTCCGAGACGGAGGACATGGTGAGTCTTACCCATATTTATCCAAGCGAAACGGTTTTGCAGACCGAGACGGAGCTTACAGACGGCTTTGAAGTACAGCAAGCCGCTGAAACAACGTCCCAAACCGAGACCGCGGAGACTTCTGCCTTGACGACCGAGGAAACGGTTACTACAACAGAGACTGCCGCTGCGGAAGCAACGTTCGCCGAACCCACAACAGCTGCGGAGACCCGTACCGAAACGGAAATTACAAAAGCCACCATACAGTATGAAAGCCCCTCGGAGGCTTTGACCATGCCTCCCGAAACAACAGCAGCCTCTTCGGAGGCAGCTTCGCAGGAAACTACCGTAATAGCCACCGCTGTTGCAGGCGTTACCGATGTAAATAACAGTTACAGCGCGGTAAATTTTTCTGAGCAAAAGGGCTTCTGGATAAGCTATCTGGAATATATGTCCATAATGAAAAATAAGTCGGAAAGTTCCTTTAAAAAGTCGGTGGAGACTTATTTTGACAACATTGCAGACCTTGGCTTCAACACGGTGTACGTCCACGTCCGCGCATTCGGGGACGCTTACTATAACTCGTCTCTTTTCCCCTCGGGGGAGCAGTTTAACGGTACTATAGGTACTAAAAATAACTTTGACGCGCTGCAAATCATGATAGACTGCGCTCACGCACGGGGGCTTTCAGTCCATGCTTGGGTGAACCCTATGCGGCTTATGACGGCGGCGCAGATGCAGGGTATTGACGATAAGTACCAAATCAAAAAGTGGTACAAAATCAAAAAAGGTACATATATTGTTGAAACAGGCGGACGGCTTTATCTTAACCCTGCCTACAGCGAAGTTACCGAACTTATCGCCGATGGCATTTCCGAGATAATCAACAATTATGACGTTGACGGCATTCAGATAGACGACTATTTTTACCCCACCACAGCGGCAAGCTTCGACAAAGCCGCATACTCCGCCTCGGGGACTTCTCTTTCCCTCAGTGGCTGGAGGATTTCCAACGTGAACAAAATGGTGAAAAAGCTGTATAACGCAGTACATAACGCAAATGACACCGTTATGTTCGGCATTTCCCCGCAGGGCAGTCTTGAAAATAATTATGACGAGCTTTACGCTGATGTGAGGACTTGGTGTTCGGAAAGCGGATACTGCGACTATATTCTGCCGCAGGTGTACTTCGGATTTGAAAATGCCGCCCTGCCATATGATAAAGTGATTTCAGAATGGAGCGGCATGGTGACGAACAGGAATGTCAAGCTCGTTATCGGGCTTGCGGCGTACAAAATAGGCGCGGCGGACAATTACGCGGGGTCAAGCGGCAAAAATGAGTGGCTGAACAACAGCGACATCATGGCGCGGCAGATGACCTCCGCACAGAGGCTTCCCAACTACGGGGGAGTCGCGCTGTACAGATACGAGTCGATTTTTGCGCCGGGAAGCGACGTTGCGGCGCAGGTAAATAAAGAATTAAAAAACATTTCCAAATAAAAATATATGTGCAGAACAAAACAAGGAAAGGAGTGCGCAAATTGAAAAATAAATATATAAAACGGTTTGCAAGCCTTTTTACTGCGGCGGCAATGGCTTTTTCCTTTGCGGGACTTGCCCCTGTTTCCGTCTTTGCGGAGGAAGACCCTCCCAAGGTCACGGTGATAGCTCCGCAGCCCGAGATAAATCGGGACGAGGATTTACCCGCCTTTGAGGAACCCGAATTTACGCCTATGTACAGCTTTCCCTCGCAGATGAGGGGCGTGTACATAACCCCCGGGGTAGACTTCGGCGTACAGCCCGATGAGGGCGAGCTTGCGGAGGAGGACATGATTTCAAGCGTTGAAAAAATGCTTGATACCGCAGAGCAGAACCGTCTCAACTCGGTGATAATACGTACCGACAACGGTAAGGAAGCTTTCTACAGTACGGACACAAACGAGACCGTCAGCCGCAGCCTTATCGAGTACGCTATTGAGGGCGCGCAGGAGCGGGGTTTTTACGTTTATCTGAATTTCAGCCTTGACTTTGTTCTTGCGGAGCTTGACGATATGGAGCTTCAAGCAAGGATAGACAGGCTTGCGATAATCGTTCACAGCTTTACGGTGAAGTACCCTGTTGACGGCATTATTCTGGACGGGTACTACTCCTCAAAAAACGACAGCGCCCTTAATGATTATGTGAAAAACGGTTCGGGAATAGGCTTTGACAACTGGCTTTTAGACAACGGCGCGTATGTTTTCAGCCTTGCGGCGGACGCTGTGCGGCGGACAAATAACACTGTCCCAGTGGGTATTTCCCTCAACGACGTGTGGGCTAACTACACCACCGAGGAAAACGGTTCGGAGACCTCCGTACGGTTTGAAGCCCTTACGGACGGCTATGCGGACACGCTAAAGTACATACAAAAGGGCTATGCGGACTTTATCATGCTGAAAGCCGAGGGCTCTCTCTCCGACGACAAAATGCCATTTAATGAGATAGTAAGCTGGTGGAACGGTCACGCAAAAGAGGCGGACATTCCGCTGTACGTCCACCATATTAATGAGCAGATTTGCACCGATGCGGACGGCTGGGGTTCACCCGACGAGCTTGTTAAGCAGGTCATTGCGGCAGGGGAGTACGACAAATACGGCGGCAGCGCGTTCAACTCCCTCAAGTCCCTTGATTCGGACGTTATGGAGTCCACAAGCGTGCTTATGAAGCACTATGACGATAATATCGACATTGAGGGTCTCAACAGCGAGCTGGAAATGACCCTTCCCTCAAAGACCACTTTCAAGACGGAAGAGCCTACCGTAATTTTTGCGGGTTCTTTCGACCCCAACTTCCCCGTTTATTATCAGGGTGAGGAGATAGTTCTCAACGAGGCGGGACGGTTCTATTTTACCGAGGAGCTGGACGTTGGCGTAAACACCTTTAAATTCCAGAGCAAGGCAAAGGTCATCACATACAAGATAACGAGGACGGTAAACGTGCTGAAAAGCGTTTCCCCCACGGACGAGACAATGCGGGTAGAGGAACAGTCAACGATCGCTCTTAGCGCAATTGCGTACCGCGGCTCTGTTGTTACCGCAAAGGTGAACGGCAAGAGCATTTCCCTGACAGAGGTGGAGGGACAGCTTGACGAGCTTGACCCTAACTCCAACTACACGAAATATGTTGGGTACTATACCGCTCCAAACGGCAAGCGTGGCGAGGATATTGATTTAGGCAATATCGAGTTTTACGGAACGTATTCCACAAGGACGGGGGACTTCAACGAAAACCGAACGGGCGCGCGTATCATAGTCAACGCTCTTGCGGAAGTTCTCAACGATTTCAGCGGAAGCCTTTTAAGAG
>CAMWVF010000092.1 GCA_947177545.1 uncultured Clostridia bacterium
GCTTTTAACATTCCCCGAACGGCGGAATTTGCGGACACTCCTCCTGCAAGAGCAACAGTTTTGTAGCCGTACTCCTTTGCGGCGGCTATGGTTTTCTGCGTGAGTATCTCCGCCACAGTTTGCTGAAAGGCTGCCGCAAGGTCGTTTTTGTTTATAGTCTCACCCTTTTGCTCGGCGTTGTGAGCAATGTTTATCACCGCGGTTTTAAGTCCCGAAAAGGAAAAATCATACTCGTTCCCCGCAACCTTTGGGTGTGGCAGCGGGTATGTTTGGGGATTGCCCTGCTGCGCCGCTTTATCAATATGCACTCCACCGGGGTATGGGAAACCCAGCACACGGGCAGCTTTATCAAACGCTTCCCCTGCTGCATCATCACGAGTCCTGCCAATGACGTGATATTTGGTGTAATCCAGAACCTCGATAATATGAGAATGTCCACCGCTTGCCACAAGGCAGAGATAGGGCGGCTTTAACGTGTTGTCGGTGAGATAGTTTGCGGCGATATGCCCTGCGATATGGTGTACGGGAACAAGGGGCTTGCCTGTCGCCATGGCAAGTCCCTTGGCAAAATTCGTACCCACAAGCAGCGCGCCGATAAGCCCCGGTGCATATGTTACAGCAAAAGCGTCCATGTCCGCAAGAGTGCAGCCTGCCTCATCGAGAGAACGCTTTACAACATCCAGAATATTTTCACAGTGACGCCGTGACGCTATTTCCGGGACTACCCCGCCAAATTTTTTATGCTCCTCTATTTGCGAGGAAACTATGGTTGAACGGACGGTCAAGCCGTCCTCCACAACTGCCGCTGCTGTTTCGTCGCAGGAGCTTTCTATTGCTAAGATTTTCATTTTTTATCAGTCCTTTAAATTTTTGGTCATAAGCACGGCGTTTTCACTGGGAGATTGGTAGAAATTTTTTCGCAGTCCCACACGCTCAAAGCCTGTTTTTTCGTACAATTTTATTGCGGGCATATTGCTTTCCCGAACCTCTAAGCCAACGCTGTTCACGCCGTTTGGAAGTGAGGAGAAAAATTCCTCCAAAAGACGTTTGGCAATGCCTTTTTTGCGGTACTCGTCAGAGACCGCCACGCTGTAAATATCCGCCGTGTCAAGAAGGTAAACCCCTGTTACAAATCCGCACAAAACGCTGCCGCAAAACGCCGCAAGAGTTACCGCCTTTTTGTCCTCCAAAGCTGCCGCAAAAGCTGCTTCACTCCATGGCTGGGGTATACAGTCCCTCTCAATTTCAGCTATTTGCGGTACGTCTGAATACTCCGCTTTTTTTACGATTATTTCACTCATTGCAGTTTTTCACAACCTCGCTGCACAGCTCCCGCAGATCGGCTAAGCTGCTTAATTTTCCGCACTTGTTTCTGAGCGCCGCCGCCCCAGGCATACCCTTTAAGTAGTACGCGCACTGCCGCCTTGCTTCGCTCATGCCGATACGTTCGCCTTTATATTGCACCGCAAGCTCCACCTGTCGGCACATCATTTCAAGACGTTTTTCAAGTGGCGGTTCAGGCAATATTTCTCCCGTTTCGAGATAATGCCGAACCTGTGCGAAAATCCACGGCTTACCGTAGCTGCCCCTGCCTATCATGACAAGGTCGCAGCCTGTTTCGCGGTACATTGCCGCTGCCGTCTCGGGGGAAGTCACGTCACCGTTGCCGATAACGGGAATTTGCACCGCTGCTTTGACCCGACGAATTATATCCCAGTCGGCTTTGCCATGGTACATCTGATTTTTCGTCCGACCGTGGACTGTTATTGCCGCTGCGCCTGCCTGCTCCAAAGCCTTGGCAAGCTCCACGGCGTTGACGTTATTTTCGTCCCAGCCCTTGCGGATTTTCGCAGTTACTGGGACGGGTACTGCCTCCGCTGCCGCTCTGACTATTTCAGCCGCAAGGTCGGAATTTTTCATAAGCGCAGAACCAGCGCCGTTGCCCGCGACCTTGGGGACAGGACAGCCCATGTTTATGTCGATGATGTCGGGGCGGTACTCCATAAGCCTCTTTGCCGCTTCGGCGATAAAATGGGGATCCTCGCCGAAAAGCTGCAGGGCGTATGGTCTCTCGCTTTCAAGTACTGTACAAAGCTCCTCTGTCTTGCGGTCGGAGTAGCAAAGTCCCTTTGCGGATATCATCTCCGAAACCATATATGCCGCGCCGTTTTCCTTGCAGAGCGCGCGGTAGGCTCTGTCCGCAACGGACGCCATTGGCGCAAGAGCGGCGGTTTTTTCGATTTTTACTCCGCCTATTGAAATGTAATCCATATTGACCTTCCGTTCTTAATAAAAGCTGTATATTTTTCAGTTTTCCCCAAAAGCCACCCACGGAATATCCCCGCCGCCGAATGCGGTTATCGCGTCCTGACAAATCCCGATGTGGCACATAATATGCCTTATCTGTGCACATATCACGCTAAGGTATGTAAAATCCATATCGTCCAGGATTTTTTGACAAAGCATTTCATCGTCCAGCAAGTCAAAAAATTTATCCTTTTTTACATCAAAAGCTTTGAAGCAATCCATGACCTGTTCTTTTGTCATAAAACCATCAGTTTCACCGCACCACTCGTCCCTATACAGCTTTTCGCCTATTTTTTGGGGGAAATCAAAGCTTGATTTAAAATCAGCTTTGTAATCAAGTCTAAGCCAGAAATCGCTCCCAACAAGAGTATGCACAACATTGTTCCATACGGACAGACCGTTATTGTACGATTCCCAAAGCTCCTCGGGACAAATCTCTACCACGCTTTTCAGCATTTTATAGCTGTCGTCATACTGTACTTTCAGCATTTTTACAATTTCGTTCATTTTGAAAACCTCCTTTTGAATTTACAAACAACTATGTGTACAGTCAATAATCCGAAACAAGATACTTTTCCGGATCTTTTTCCATATCCACATAGACGCGGACTTTTCCTCCGTGTGTAAACGGATAATCCCGCTTAGGATAGTACCGGCTGAAAAATTCATGCTTATCAAAAACGCATACAGCTCTAATTTTTCCGCCCCTTTCCTGTTCGCCTGTATAGTCTGCGTAAACGCATTTGTCCTGTTTTATAAGCCTTGAAAAATATGCGCGTATGCAGAATTCACATACAATAGGAAAAATTGCTGCCAACAAAAAAATACAAAAAACAGCGGTTAGAACAGTAAGAGCAGTGCGCTCATCTCGGTTCATATCGTCAAAATCATGTTGATGATACCGCACCGTAAACGTGTCACCCACCTCGGTACCCTCTAGGTACCATACCGCAGACGGCAACCTTGCGTCAAACTGTGTCAAGCCGACGTTGTAAACTACATCAACGCACTGTATTTCGTCCGTTCCTGGAAACTTTACAACACGGGTCACACGGGCTTCTATGTACTCCCCTTCATACCCGAAAGGTGTGTATCCCTTGAAAACTTCAAAGGTAAAGATCGCAATTGCCGCCGCTAATATCAGCATTACCGCGCCACGAAAAAGCCTTGCCTTATTAATTCTGTATCCGTTCATATTTTTATCACCTATGTTTCAAAAATTAACGTTCGGTTGTTATGTATTTATAAAAGTGTACACCGTATCAGCCAAAATCAGCGCAAGCGTTACAGCCGCTGTAATTTTAAGTACCCTGCCGCCGAGCTTGTCCGCAAGATATTCCGCAAAGGGGTGCAGAACTTTAGCAAGCAGCAAACAGAGTACCCCGAAAATAAGGCTGCTGCCCAAGGCTATGCGCCCCTGAAAATTAAACGCCCAGTTTTTGTAATCCCAAAGCGGCTCGTCAATAAACAGGTCAAGAACATAGGAGGCGGCAAGCTCGGCGGCGGTGGTGACTATCGTTCCCACCGCAAAGATAATCAGTGGACTTTTTATCCTGCGGAATATCAGCAGCAGAGCCATTGCGCAGAATCCGTATATGGGACATATGGGCAGGTTAAGCCAGCCGCGGTCGGCAAAACGTCCCCACACCGCTGATGTAAGAATTGTTTCATACGCCCAGCCGATAAAGCTGTACACCGTAAATTCCAGTACTAATGCGGACAATTTTTTCGTATCAATCTTTTGCATCATACCATGTTTTTCCTTTTGAAACGTCCGCAGTGAGAGGTACATCAAGGACCGCTGCGCCGCGCATCTCCTCGCCAAGGACGGCGGCGGCGCGATCCGCGTCCTTTTCGCTTACCTCGATGATAAGCTCATCGTGTACCTGCAATATCAGACGTGCTTCAAGGTTTTCCGCTTTGAGACGCCTAAAGACCTTTATCATAGCGATTTTGATTATGTCCGCCGCCGTACCCTGCACTGGGGCGTTCATTGCCGCACGCTTGCCGAAAGCCTGCACGTTTTTATTGGAATTTTTCAGTTCGGGGATCGGTCTGCGGCGACCGAACATTGTTGCCGCATAGCCTTTTTCCTGCGCATTTTTAACGGTGTCGTCCATAAATCGGGAAACGCCCGGGTACTTTGCAAGATAATTTTTGATGTACCTGTCCGCCTCGGCTACGGTAACGCCAATGTCCTTTGAAAGCGAGAACGCGCCGATACCGTACACAATGCCGAAATTTACCGCTTTTGCCGCACGCCGCATTTCGGAAGTTACCATGTCAGCGGGCATATCAAAAACCTGAGCAGCTGTGGAGGTGTGGATATCCATGCCGTTTGCAAAGCCATCCTGCATATTTTTGTCGCCGCTCATGTGGGCGAGAATTCGCAGCTCGATCTGGCTGTAGTCCGCGTCCAGAAGGGTGTAGCCCTCGTCCGCAACAAAAAATTTACGCATATTCCGTCCCAGCTCCGTGCGGACGGGAATATTCTGCACATTCGGCTCAGCGGAAGAAATCCTGCCTGTGCGGGTCTCGGTCTGCTTGAAAAGGCTGTGTACTCTGCCGTCATCGGCGACAACTTTTAAAAGTCCCTCAACATATGTGGAATTCAGCTTTGAAAGCTGACGGTACTGTAAAATAAGGTCGACTATCTCATGTTTGTCCCGAAGATTTTCAAGAACGTCCGCATTGGTGGAGTAGCCCGTTTTGGTTTTCTTGCCTGTGGGAAGTCCCATTTCCTCAAACAAAACAACGCCAAGCTGCTTCGGCGAACCGATGTTGAACTCGTGTCCCGCCATAAAGTATATCTGCTGTTCGATGCCCGTCATTTCCTCTTTCAGCTGCTCACCGAATTTTTCTATGCCCTCGCTGTCAACCTTTACGCCGTAATGTTCCATGCTCGCAAGCACCTCTGTGAGCGGCAATTCTATCTCGTTCAGCAGCCATGTCATGCCCTGCTTTTCAACCTCCGCAAGCATTACGGTAGCAAGGCTTGCAAGGGCGGCAATTTCTGAAAATTCTTCCAAATCGTCATAGGCAGGAACGCCATACTCCGCGCACATTCTTTCTACGGAATATTCTGCGGAATTGGTGTTCAGAACGTATCCCAAAATATCCGCGTCGGCGATAACATTTTTCAGCTCCCTGCCGTTTTTAATGCAAAATCGGTACACAGGCTTTGCTCCCACGGTGATTTTTTTGCAGTCGGAATTGAGAAAATCAAGCTGCATAGATTCGTCCGAGACGGTGTAAATTTTTTCACCGTTAGTGGGTAGCAGCTGCATTATTCCGTCCTTCATGAGGAAAACTGCTTCTTCAAATTCGG
>CAMWVF010000093.1 GCA_947177545.1 uncultured Clostridia bacterium
CCCCGTAACGGAAATTATCGCGGAAGGACTTGCGCAAATATCTCCCGCAGCGGAAAATAAAAATATTAATGTGCAGGTAAATTGTCCCGAAAATCTTCTTGCGTACTGCGATAAAAAATG
Source organism: uncultured Clostridia bacterium (assembly GCA_947177545.1). Lineage (GTDB taxonomy): Bacteria > Bacillota > Clostridia > Oscillospirales > Ruminococcaceae > RGIG8773. Next base: position 121 of record CAMWVF010000093.1, read on the forward strand.
GACGGCGGAGGCGGTGTTCAATATCCTCGACAACGCGGTGAAATACACGCCGCAAAACGGTTCTATAGCGGTATCTGCGGACATTAACGAGTTTTATGCGCAGATAAAAATACGGGACAGCGGCGCGGGTATTCCCGAAAGCGAACAGGCAAAAATTTTCAGTAGATTTTACCGCTCCGACAACTTGAAAAATACAGAGGGACTTGGTATCGGTCTATTTCTGTCCCGCAATATTATTTCGGGGCAGGGCGGGTTTATTTCGGTAAGGTCGGAGCCGCCTTACGGTACGGAATTTATTGTAAACATACCTTTGAACTGATTAGGGACTGCTAAAAGCAGTCCCCGATTTTTTCAAAATTTCACACATTTGAGAGGTTTTTGAGACAATTGCAGTTTATACTTATATAAAAACATACTAAAGGAGAATTTACAATGAACGTACTTAAAACCGAAAATCTCAAAAAATATTACGGCAGCGGCGACAGTCTTGTCAGGGCTCTGGACGGCGTCGATCTTTCCGTGGAGCGGGGAGAATTTGTTGCTGTCGTGGGAACGTCAGGCAGCGGTAAATCAACGCTGCTGAACATGATGGGCGGTCTTGACAATCCCACCTCGGGCAGCGTTAAAATAGACGGCAGGGAAATTTCGGGAATGTCCCCCGATGAGCTTACGGTTTTCCGCCGCAGACAGATAGGCTTCGTTTTTCAGAACTACAACCTTGTGCCTATGCTGAACGTGTATGAAAATATCGTCCTGCCCATAGAGCTGGACGGCGGCAAGCCCGACAAAAAATTTATTGACGGTATTGTGAAAATGCTCCACTTGGATGACAAGCTTGACCGTTTCCCCAACAATCTTTCGGGGGGACAGCAGCAGCGCGCCGCTATTGCAAGGGCTATCGCTTTCAAGCCTGCAATAATACTTGCGGACGAGCCTACGGGTAATCTTGATAGTAAAACGGGGCAGGAAGTCCTGGGACTTCTCAAGCAGACCGCTGAAAGCTACGGACAGACCCTTGTAATGATAACCCACAATCTTGACATCGCACAGCTTGCGGACAGGATAGTCCGCATAGAGGACGGCAAAATTGCGGAGAGGAGCGTATGAAAATGCTGAAAAACAATAACGGAGCAATTCTCCGAAAGCTGACAATGCGAAGCCTGAAATCGGGAAAAATGCGGAATATTTTTATAATAATAACCGTCGCTCTCTCCGCCGCGCTTATTTCGGGACTTGCGGGCTTTGCACTTGCTATGGACAAAAAGGAGGATCGGGATCTTTCGGTACAGCCACATGTTATATACGGAGATTTAAGTAACAATCAGGTGGAGTCTATAAAAAACGATGAACGCGTGGAGGATATTGTTCGTTACAAGCATGGCGGTTCAATGGAAGTGGAAAATTACGAGATACGCCCGTCTTATTTTTCCGACGAGGGAAAAATTATAGCATCAATGCGCTCGGATATCACAGAGGGCAGCTATCCCGAAAAAATAAACGAGGCGGTCGTTTCAAAGGAATATATGAAAAAAATCGGCAAAGAGCCTGTTATAGGTGCAGAATTTTCTGTAACATGGCTTGACGGCAGCACAGAGACATACACCGTTACGGGTTTTAATGATCTTGAATCCGAAAGCCAATTCTACATAATGCTTTCGGAGGAATACGCCGAAAATGGTTCGCAGCTTAAAGACGTATCCTATACAGCCGCGTCAAGGATAGTCGGCGTGGCTAATATGGACGCCCAAACATTTTTAAACACAATACGCGGAATTGGCGGGGAATACGGCATACCCCGCCACCAAATAAGCGAAAACAGCAATTTTGTGATAAAAATATCCAATATAAGAGCAAGCACATTGCTTGCTGTTATCGTGATAAGCGCGGCGGTATTATTTGTAAGCGTATTCGTTATTTACAGCATTTTCTACATTTCGGTAACGGGCAGGATACGTCAGTTCGGACAGCTCCGCACGATAGGCATGACCTCAAAGCAGATAAGAAAAACCGTCCGGTATGAGGGTATTTTTCTTAGTGCAATGGGTTCTCTTATCGGTATTTTGGTAGGAACGGCTTTTGCGTATTTTATTGTACCAAAGGGATTTTATCTCCCAAACACCCTGATAACGGCGGTTCTGACAATTGCCGCAACCTCTTTGACAGTAATGTTTTCCGTAAAAAAGCCTGCAAAAATTGCGGCGGCGGCTTCCCCCATAGAGGCGGCAAAAATGAACGACAACGGCGGGGGAACAACGTCCTCAAAAAAAGGAAAAAGAAAGCTTACGCCATTCGGTCTTGCCAAAATCAGCGCGGACAGCAATCGGAAAAAGTCAGCAATGACGGCGGTATCTTTAGGCATAGGCGGGGTAATATTCGTTATGGGAACAACGCTTATAGCGTCCTATAATATCGAAGAGTATTCCCGAGTCGGCAAGTACCATTTCGGCGATTATGTGCTTGAAATTTCGGACAATGCAGTGCAAACCTCCGAGCACGGCGCGGCTGATATTCAGATAAATAATCCGCTTACAAAAGAAATTGAAGCGGAGATAGCCGCTTTTGATGGCGTGAAAAAAGTGACACGCTACGACCGTTTCAGCGTGCAGTACGAATACAACAACTATCAGCCAAGCGACTCGGTAATGCCCTTTGAAAGCCGTTACACCGATGTTATGAACAAGTGCAGAGCAGAGGGGGAGGCTTTCGATTACGACAAAATGGTGCGCAACAAAGAAATTATAATATGCAACAACGATCAAGCGCTGGAAATATACGGCTGGAAATTTGAGACAGGCGATACGGTCAAGCTTAAATGGTACGACGGCTATGAATACCGAGAGGATAATTTTACAGTTGCAGGCAGCTTTGACATAGGGAAACTGCTAAAATTAAATGATGAGGACGCCGATTATCTGACTATCGGCACGGGCTGGTTTTATATTCCAATGGATCTTTTGAAAACTATGTTCCCCGATGAATACGACACAAGCGACGGGCTTGTCGTTGAGGTGGAGGACTACAAAACCGATATGGCGGTAAAGGAATTTCTGCAAAAATACGCCGACAGCGACCCGCATTTAAGGCTTACCTGTTTTTCTGACGTTGTAAATAACGACAAGTCAAATTATTATTTGGTTGCGGGCATGGTATGGGGACTTTCGGCGTTCATAATCGGATTTGCACTTATAAATCTGATAAACACACTTGTGTCCAACATCATGTCACGAAAGCGTGAATTTGCAATGCTTTGCTCCATAGGTATGAACGGCGGTCAGCTCAAAAAAATGATAATCGGCGAAGGACTTATCCTTGCAGCAAAAAATATAATAATTACTGCGGTTTTCGGTACTGCGGCGGGATACGTTTTGATACAGATAATGAGGGAGTTTGCAGCGACTTATCTGCACTGGCATTTCCCCGGTTGGTATATTCTTGGGTATATCGCAATGGTGCTTATAGTTCCCGTGCTGATATCGGCTGTAATTACAAAAATTCTTGAAAAGAAAACACTTGTTGAACGGCTTAGAGAATCCTATTTATGACAGCGAGAGATGATATGCCGTCTAAAAGCAAGGAAAGTCTTACCTGATTGAAAGCGCTTTATTCGGTTTTACACAAAATTTGGCGGGGTCTCTCAAAATTCATAGCCGTTTAACATAATCCGCTTAATTTGTCTTTTAATGATTTGAAAAACTTCTTTTTGATTATCCACTCATTGCATGGCTCCGCCTCTTGCGTCTCTGAAGTAATTTCCTCCAGAGGAGCTCTTGAACGATATTTGCCGTCCCTTGACCCTGCCGTTTGGGCTTAGCTGTACCATCTGTTTGTCTAAAGGGGCTTTGTGCTAAATATAAATTTAGATTTCAAGAGTTTCATTAGTATATTGACAAAGCATTTTTATGAGTGCTATAATATAAAAAAGGAGTGAGAGTATGTACCGTGTATTTATCGCCGAGGACGACGAGGGGATTGCGAGAGCCTTGGAAAACCACCTGAAAAACTGGGGACTGGACGTCCGCTGCGCTGACGATTTTCAAAACGTAACAGGAGAATTTTCAGCGTTTTCGCCGCATATAGTCCTGCTGGATATCTCCCTGCCCTTTTACAACGGTTTTTATTGGTGTACTGAAATTCGCAAGGTTTCAAACGTACCTATCGTGTTTATTTCCTCCGCTTCGGATAACATGAATATTGTTATGGCTATGAACATGGGCGGCGATGATTTTATTGCAAAGCCCTTTGATTTGAGCGTACTTATGGCAAAGGTGCAGGCACTTCTGCGGCGTACTTACGATTTCGGCGGTACTGTCGGTCTTATGGAGCACCGCGGCGCGATCCTTAATACTGCGGACGCTGTGCTGACCTACAACGGAGATAAGATAGACCTTACCAAAAACGAGTACAGAATTTTACAATTGTTAATGGAAAACAAGGGCAAAATAGTCAGCCGCGAAAGTCTTATGAACCGCCTTTGGGAGACCGACAGCTATGTGGACGAAAATACCCTTACCGTAAATGTCACCCGCCTGCGTAAAAAGCTGGACGGCGCGGGACTGAAAAATTTTATTGCTACTAAGGTTGGAATGGGGTACATTATCGAATGAAAATGTTTTTTGAATATCTTTTATCCCATAAAAAATCAATAACGCTTTGGGCGGTGTTTTCGGCTGTTTTTGCACTGGTATTTTGGCTGTACAAGCTTCCTGTCGCCGCAGTTTTTTACAGCGTACTGATATGCTTTTTTATTGGTACTGTTTGTCTTGCCGCGGATTTTAAGACTTACAGAGAAAAGCGGTTTACCCTCCGTCGTTTACTTGAGGAAATTACAATTACCTTGGACAATCTTCCTCCGCCGCTAACCGCCGAGGAAGCCGATTATCAAAATCTGATAAGGACACTGTTTGATTTCAAGCAGTCTATTGCCAATGAAATGAATGAAAAATACGCCGATATGACGGACTACTACACCCTTTGGGCGCATCAGATAAAGACACCCATTGCGTCAATGCGGCTTACCCTGCAAAGCGGAGAAATATCCCAAAGCCGTGAGCTTTCCGAGGACTTGCACCGCATTGAGCAGTACGTAGAAATGGTACTCTGCTACCTTCGTTTGGGCAGCGAGACCAACGACTTTTTGATAAAAAAATACGACCTGGACGGCATTATCAGGCAGGCAGTGAGAAAATTTTCCTCACAGTTCATACGCCGCAAAATAAAGCTTGTTTATGAACCTGTTGGGGTAACTGCGCTTACCGACGAAAAGTGGCTTTTGTTCGTTTTGGAGCAGGTGCTGTCCAATGCATTGAAGTACACAAAATCGGGGGAGATAGAAATTACCCTCGAAGTCCCGAAAACAGTCTGCATACGGGATACGGGCATAGGCATTGCCCCCGAGGATATAAACCGCATTTTTGAAAAGGGATATACCGGCTACAACGGCAGGACGGACAAAAAAGCCAGCGGTATCGGTCTGTACCTTTGCAGACAGATTTGCGGCAAGCTGGGACAC
>CAMWVF010000094.1 GCA_947177545.1 uncultured Clostridia bacterium
ACGATATAACGTCCCTGAAAGAGCTTTCGGAGATAGTGCGGACAATTCTTACTGACGAGAGGATAAGGTACTGCCCACACGGCAGACCCGTTATGTTCAAGCTTTCAAAGCGGGAATTGGAAAAGCAGTTCAAGAGGATAGTGTAATGGGGAATTTTAAATGAAATTACATATTTTATGCGAAAAATGCGGCTGTGACAATTATAAAAGCCGTACATCACTTATTCAATTTAAATATCGCAGCATATATCATGTACCTATTTTTGAATGTGCCGAATGCGGACAGAAATATGCTGTTGCCGCAACCCTAAAAGCTTTTATATTTAACCAATGTGTTTGTTTTATTCCACCGCTGATATTTAGTATATGGTTTGTATATACAACAGCCAATATTTCAACTTTTGGAGATAAAATTTTAATATTAATTTGTATTACACTTGCATTTTATGCTATGATGTTGATGCTGTATAACGGCTTGACAAGTTTTGCAAATGTAAAACCTATGAGCTATGTAATAATACCGGTAGATGATGAGCTTACTACGGTTTTTGAAAATGACGAAAAAGCACACTTTTGTGCTGAAGCTGCTTCACTTACAAAACTTGCCAAAAAGCTAAAGCCGAGAACGGTATATAAATGTAAATCAGGCTCGGCAAACGGTGCAGTAAAATTGTTGGAATTTGACGTAACTGATAGCGGATTGACACTTAGGTTAAAAAATGTCAGCATTTGCGAAAAGGTTTTTGACGGCTCGGAGTTTGTTCTTACAGATGCTAAAGACAGGGAAGTTTGCAGAGGTCATATAAATAAGGCTGCTTGTGATTTGGAGCAAGAATAAATTACTGTGTTTTGGTGGAGGTAGGTTTAATGCCTAATGAAAAAATACCATTGCTTGTGATAGCGGGTCCCACAGCTTCGGGAAAAACCGCTCTCGGCATAGCTTTGGCAAAGGAGTACGGCGGGGAGGTGGTTTCCGCCGACTCAATGCAGATATACAAGGGTCTGGACATTGCCACCGCAAAGCCAACGGCGGGGGAGACGGAGGGCGTACCCCACCATATGATAAGCATTGCCGATATGGATGCGGAATTCAGCGTTGCGGACTATGTTCGGCTTGCAAAGGAAAAAATTGCCGATATACACGGGCGAGGCAAGCTGCCCATACTTGTGGGCGGGACGGGGTTGTACATCAATTCTCTTATTGACAATGTTAATTTTGACAATGCCGACACTGTGGGAAACGACGGCAGCTTGCGGAAAAGGCTTTCCGAGGAGGCTGAAAGGCTGGGGGGAGAAGTCCTGCACAAGCGTCTTGCAGAGATAGACCCCAAGACGGCGGAGTCTGTACCGCCGCAGAATGTTGTTAGGATAGTCCGTGCGCTGGAGATCTGGGAGCTTACGGGAATGAAATTCAGTGATTACAAGCGTGCGAACGCAGGTAGAGTGTCTGACTATCGACTTTGCATGATAGGATTAAACTTCCGCGACAGGGACGTACTCTACGGCAGGATAAACAAAAGAGTGGGCATTATGGCTGAAAACGGTATGGTTGAGGAGTGCAGAGCCGTCTATGAAAACGAGTGCCTCGGTACCGCTTGTCAGGCAATAGGCTATAAGGAGCTTATCCCGTACTTCAAGGGGGATGCTGATTTAGAAGATTGTCTTGACAAAATACGTCTCGGTTCACGGCGTTATGCCAAAAGACAACTCACTTGGTTTCGTCGGGATTACCGAATTAACTGGATTTATTTGGACGATTTCAATAATTTTGATGAAATTATTGAAATATGTAAAAAAACAGTAGCCAAATCGGAAATTATGTGATATAATAGGTTTAAGCATTTTCTTTTTTGTGAAAACGTTTGAAGTGAAACAATGTGTCCTGATAGGGAAGGAATGGTAAAATGAATAAAAGTATAAATCTTCAAGATGTTTTTCTGAATCAAGTGAGAAAGGACAAGCTCCCCGCAACGTTCATACTTACGAACGGTTTTCAGTTCAAGGGCGTTGTCAAGGGCTTTGATAGCTATGTCGTGATAGTGGACTGCGACGGCAAGCAGGAGCTTGTGTTCAAACACGCTATTTCAACTATCGTTCCTGCAAAAACTATCGCAATACTTGACTCGGAAGAGTAGGTCGCTGTATGAACACGGTTACGGTCAGAATTCTTGTTTTTCTCCTGTCGCTGTTCATTCTGATAACGGTTTTCAGTCAGATAAGCATTCAGTTTCAGGACTCCTATGTGACGGAAACGGCTGTTTTGTATTCTTCTGCCGAAAAGGTGTCGTTTCAGGGCGTTTATATAAGGAATGAAACTCCAGTATATGGCGGCACAAGCGGCGTACTAAGTTACCCTAATGCTGACGGCAGCAAGATTGCAAATGGTTCGGTGGTGGCATATGTTTATAAAAGCGAGAATGACATTTATGTAAATCAGCAGATAGAAAAGCTCAAGGAAGAGGTCAAGCTCCTCGAAAGTGCCCAGAATCCCGGTACTACTGAGGCGGCGCAGCCGGAGTTCATTTCATCCCTTATCGACGAGGAATATCAGACAATTGCGTTCCTTATCGCCGAGGACGACCTTGACGCTCTTGCGGAGGAAAGAAAACAGCTCCAGACGCTTATGGACATTTATAAGATAATTATTAATGAGGAAACAGATTTTAACAATGCCATAGACACTCTCAATTCCCAAATCGACCAGCTTGAAGCTAAGAAGAGGGAACCTGTCGATGCAGTTACCACGGACAGCACGGGTTACTTTATAAGCCATACAGACGGGTTTGAGAGCAAGCTCTCGCTTGATAACATAGACACTCTTACCGTCAATGATATTAAGGACGTTATTTCGGGTATAGGTGCAAATAATTCAAGCAGAGCCATTGGTAAAATGGTGGACGGCTATGAGTGGAAAATGGCAGGCATTGTAGACCCGAATGCGGCGGATTTCCGTGTGGGAAGCAGCATTGCGGTAAAATTTGCCTCCACTCCCGACAAGATGACAGCTGTTATCGAGGACTTGATAGAGTCGGATAATCCTAATGAAAGCATGATAATCCTTTCCTGCGACAAGCTTACCTACAACCTTGTTCAGCGCAGGGTCGAAAGGGTGGAGCTTATCCTTAACGATTACGATGGGATAAGGGTGCCGAGAGAAGCTATCCGTTTTAACGAGAAAAACGAAAAAGGTGTTTATATACTGTTGGGTCAGCGAATTGCGTTCAAAAAAATAAAGCCGGTATATGAATGTGAGGAGTACATTTTATCGGAGATAACCTCCGATGTGGATTATATCAGCGTTTATGATGACATAATAGTAGAGGGAGAAATTTCGGAGGATTTGTACGTTTCTGAAACGACTTCCAAAGAGCCTGAGGAAGAGGAGATAAATTATAACTCCACCACTTCAGTTACGGAGGAAAGTACCGAAATAGAGAAGACGGAGGAAACTACCGAAGATATTTTTGAAGAAGAGGCTTAGTACTGTAAATAACTATAAATTCAAGGTGGGAAGTTATGGATCTTGATATTTTGGAAAACCTTAAAAGGATAAGGTTTGACATTGAAGAGGCGAAAGCTAAATACAGAGATCGGGACGATGTTATAAGGCTTATGGCGGTTACTAAAACAGTCCCATATCAGCGGGTGAATCTTGCGGTGGGTGAGGGTGTAACGCTCCTCGGCGAAAACAGAGTTCAAGAATATCTTGAAAAAAAGGATTTTTACGATAAAAGCGCAGAGGTGCATTTTATTGGGCATTTGCAGTCAAATAAGATCAAATATATTATTGACAGTGTGAAGATGATACATTCGGTGGACAGCGTAAAGCTTGCGGCAGAGATTGACAAGCAGGCTTATAAGGCAGGAGTTGTTATGAACGTCCTGTTGGAGGTGAATATAGGCGGTGAAGACACCAAGAGCGGAGTTTCACCCGAAAGTCTGCGCGAGCTTGTTTATGAAACAGGGGAACTAAAGAATATCAGGGTAAAGGGTCTTATGACCATACCACCGTTGGAAGAGTCCGAGGAGTCATTCTATAAAATGAGCGGGCTTTTCAGCGATTTGAAGTCGGAACATTTTGAAAACGCCGATATGGAGATACTTTCAATGGGTATGTCCGCAGATTATGCTCTTGCCGTGAAATACGGTTCAAATATATTAAGAATAGGTTCCGGAATTTTTGGTGCCAGAAAATAAAGAGAGGAAGAAATAAAATGAGTTTTATTGGCAATTTAAAGGAAATACTTGGTATGGACACAGAGGAAGACAACGATTTCGATACATTTGATACCTCAAATGATAATTATGAAAATGATGATGTGAACAGGCAGAACAAGATAGTCAACATTCACGCTACAGCGCAGTTGCAGGTAATTCTTGTAAAGCCCGAGGTTTTTCAGGACACAAAGCAGATAGCCGATCATCTTAATTCCAAAAAGACGGTTGTCCTTAACCTTGAGTCTACAACTCCCGACGTTACGAGGAGAATTATTGATTTCCTTGGCGGCGTTGCTTACGCTAATGGCGGCAACATCAAGCCTGTTGCTAACAACACATTTATTATCACTCCCTACAACGTTGGTTTTGTTGGCGAGGATCTTGTGGGCGAGCTTGAAAACAATGGCGTGTTCCTTTAATTAATGGGCAGGCTTAACAAATATTATTTGTCTCTTCCGGAGGAGGACAGGCTTCTTATTTCCCATTTGCTGGACATGATAGAGATTTGCGAAAAAAGCTATCTGCCGAGGTTTTCGTACTTTCTTAACGAACACGAAGTGCTGCTTGCACAGTCTGTCATGGAGGAGCAAAGGTGTGAAGCCTACAAGCTTTACGGTGGATATGAGGAGGCTTCACGGAAAATTCTCGGAATTTTCCCGCCTTATTGGGAGGACGCGTACAGCTTTCCTATTTCTGCTTTGAGCATTAAGTACCGCGAGGCTGATAAGCTTTCACACAGGGATTTTCTCGGCGTGTTTATGTCCAAACAGATAAAAAGGGACAGATTGGGGGATATAATCATTGAAAGCGGCAAAGCGGTGGCTTTTGTACACGATTCTATTAAGGATACGCTTTTTTTTGAAATAAGCAAGATAGGCTCTGTGGGGGTCAGAATTACAGAAGATAAAAACCCTGTTATCCATGCCGAAAAGAACTTTGTTGAGAAAATCGGCACGGTATCGTCGCTGCGGTTGGATAGTATTGTCGGCATGGCGACGGGTATTAGCCGTGAAAAGTCTGCTATGCTGATAAAGGGAGGGAATGTTTCCGTTATGTACAGCGTTGAAATGTCGGCTTCACGACAGCTTTCGGAGGGTGACATTTTCTCGGTAAGAGGTCACGGGAAGTTTATTCTGTATTCCGTGAACGGCAGGACAAAAAAGGACAGGATACACATTACAGTAAAAAAATATAATTGATGAGGTGAAAGGCTATGTTAAGCGTTAAGGATATCAACAACAAGCGTTTTGAACAGGCGAGACCCGGTTACAAGACCGATGAGGTCGACGATTTTCTTCGTGAAATTGCGCAGCAAATTGCTCAGTACCAAAGGGAAAAAGAGGACGCTGAAAAGAAGATAGAAGTCCTTGTCGAAAGTGTAAGAG
>CAMWVF010000095.1 GCA_947177545.1 uncultured Clostridia bacterium
TCAGACCGGTACTGCCCCATACAGCCCAATGTCCCACTATGGGAATATGTACAAGAATTATCGCAAAGCCTACTCTGCCCGCGACCTCCACTGCTCCGTTTATCATTGCGTAGCCAACGTCTCCCGCGCCGTTCAGCAGACCTCTTGTGGTGTGAATTACTCCGAGTGGGAAGTAGAAGCACGACGAAAGCTTCAGCGCAGTCGCGCCTATGGCAATGACCTCCATATCCTGCTGCTTCAGGAAAATGCCCATAATATTTTTGCTGAAAAGGAAAAATACGCCAAGCATTACCGCAGAAAAAATTCCTACCGCTTTAAGACTTTGGTGATAGCCCTTTACCGCGCGTTCGGGCTTTTCCGAGCCGATATTCTGTCCCGCAAAGGTGGATACAGCCACATTCAGCGAGGCAAAGGGCTGCTGGATAAGCTGCTCGATACGCATTGTGGCGGTGTACGCCGAAACTACCGTATCGTCGAAAAGATTAGCCGTGCGCTGTAAATACGCCATCGAAACCGATATAAGCGAATTTTGGAATGAAATGGGCGCGCCTGTTTTTACACATTTTATAAGAATGTTACGATTCGGGACAATGTGTCTGCGTTTCAGCTTGAAGCAGGGATTTTTGCAGAACGCGAAAATTATGCTCCCAGCCGCCGAAACTCCCTGTGCTGTAATAGTCGCCCAAGCAGCGCCGTTCACGCCCATTTTGAATACGACCACAAAAAGCAGATCCAGTCCCGCATTGAGCAGACTGGCGACTATCAGAAAAATCAGCGGAGTTTTTGAGTCCCCCAAAGAACGCATTACCGCATTTATCCAGTTGTACGCCGCTACAGCCACTGTTCCCGCGCAGGATATTCTCATATACCCCAATGCGGCGTCGAAAAAGCTCTCGCGTGTATTCAGCAAATGCAGGACGTTGGGCGCAAAAATAACCGATACAATACTTATTAATACGCCGAATGCGCCCATGATATAGGCAGAGTTGGCAATAAGCCTTTTTACGTCGTTGTCTCTGCCGCCTCCGAAGCTTTGAGAGATAAGTATGCCTGCGCCTGCGGCAAGTCCGTTGCAGAGATTGTAAAACAAAAACGTCGCGGAGCCTGTTGAGCCTACCGCACCCAATGCGTCCGCCCCGAGAAACTTTCCCACTATCGCCGAGTCAACGATATTGTAAAGCTGCTGGAACAAATTCCCCGCAAGCAGGGGCAGCGTGAAAAAAAGTATGTGCTTCAGTTCGCTGCCCTCAGTCATGTTTCTGGTGTATGTACTCATTATTTTGAAATTTCCTTTCCAAAGCACACATCAAACTTTAGGTTTTATTTATGCACTCTCAGTTTAATATATGCACTTACAGTTTTAACAATATTCCACAGCGTCAACCGTCAGGCTGCCGGAGCGTACCGCCAGTCTGATGCTGTGCTTTCCTTTCGCAAGACTTTTGGAATAGCTGCATTGTCTCGGTAGGGCTTTTTGTACGCCTGCGCTTTCAACAAGCTTGCCGTTGTCGTACACTTCAATTTCAGCTTCCTCCGTTTCGCCTATGACAGCAAAGCCGCTGCCCTCAAATTCAAACTCAAAATAGCTTTCAAAAACCGACTTTGAAAGAGTCCTGTTGAAATGAATGTACCCCTGTGCGATTTTTCGCTCCCACTCTCCGCCGTATACTATCGCAGCGTCATGGTCGTCAAGCCTTTTAATGACGGGAGCAAAGCCTGTTAGGCGCGCCGTTCTGAATTTGCGGAAAATATTTTTGTACAGTCCGCTGCCTATGGAGACCCGTCCCGAATGTGGGTACGCTTCCTTGTCGGTAAATTCCGCAGCGATCTTTCCATCTATCTCAGCGGTAATATTTCTTTCGGCGGCGGTAAGCCTTATGCTGTGCCATGCGGTACTGTCAAAACCGTTTAAAGTCCCCGAAATCACGGCACTGCCGTTCTTCCTAAGCTCCCATTTGCCGTTTGTGAAAACTGTTACGGCATAGCCGTTTTCAGCCGTTTCCGATGCAAGGTCGGAGGTAAGATAACGTACTCCCAAAGCGGCGTAATTATCTTCCGCCGGACTTTCAAGGCGGAATTCTATCTCGGCGGAGTAATTGCACCAACGGTCGTCGCCCAAAGTCGTGATAGGGTTTGGCGTACCTCTGAACCGCCAGTTAACAGGCTTGATATCTTTGCCGATCATTTGCATAAGAACCTTTTCACCGTCCACAGTTCCTATCTCGAAAGCTCCGCCGTAGTCGGTGGTGTACAGCGGCGCATTGCCTCTTGCGCCGAGGAAAATGTCCGAATAATCGAAGTCGTCGGAATAGTTCACATCAAGGGGAACGTCACGCTGTCCGCATATAAAAATCGGTTCGCAGGACTTTTTATCCACTGTGGTGATCGTCACAAGAGAGTAAGGTGAAACCTCGGTATATAAGTTAAACTTGCCGTTTAGTTTTTCTGGAAAGAAAGTTCCGAGATACTTCAGATAATTGGCTTTGAAGTCCTGCCCCTTATCGGGACCTCTTGTTTCCCAAATGTCAACGGGCGAAGAAGCTTTCGCCATATTTTCAAAAGAAAAATTATAGCATCGCGTCTCGGGACTGTCGTTGCAAATTATAATAGTATAGTCCCCCGTGTCTGGGTCGGTTACGGTCATGTAGTTGTTGGTAGTCTCGGAAATAAAATGGTTCTCCTTGCCGTCGCCGAAGCAGCCGCTGTCCACGAAACGCCAGCCGTTTTTGATAAATCTGGTAAAGTGGGCGGACAGCCATACGCCGCTGTCAACGTCGTAAAAGCCGCTCCATGGGGTGTTTGCCGTAAGAAGCCCCTTTGGGAAATAACTTACCCCGGAATAGTACGCCGCCGCCGAGGGCTGGTACTCGTACATGGTCATTCTGCCGTTGTAATAGCCGTTAATAATTCTGTTGCAAACATCCAGCGCACCGTTGGTTCCGATTATTCCAACGCCGTCGTTGTTCACCGCCAGCCGCGCAATGTTGGAGGAAGCGATACCCTCGGTGTACCATATCTCTTTGCCGTATTTTTTATTTAGCAGCAGGGCATTCTCGCTGGCGTGGGTATTATAATGCTCCCCCAGAATGTCGACAGCGTTTCGCAGACGTTCATTTTTCATCATTTCATCGGCTATTTGCCATGTGCCGACCTCGTCCGAAGCGACAATTTTTATGTCGCTGTAATCGTATCGGCAGTTTGTCTCCGCCTTGAGCCGCTCGGAAAAATAAATAAGCCATTCCGTGTCTATTGTCCCCGTTTCGTTGGAGTCGGGGCTGACGTGGGTGAACTTTATCCCATAGGTCTCATAGGCGGCGTCCAATGCGGATTTGTACCATTTGTACCGCGCGTCAAAGCCCTGTTCTTGGGACTTTTTAAACTCTTCTGCGACCCATGCAGGCTCGCCCCACCTTAGCAAGTCCACGGTGATTTCAGGGTTGATAGTCAGCGCGTCCGCCGCAAACATGAAGCCTGCGCCTCTTGTCACGTCCGCCTTTTCATCGGCGTAACGCATAATGGACGGTTCCGTCCCGGAGGAAGAATTTATGTCCGCGCCGAATTCAAGCTTGACGTGAGTAAGCCCCGCGCCATAATCGGGTTTGAAAAGCAAGTTCATTATCTCCCAATACGCCTTTGGATTTTTCACTTTGTAATCCATAAGAAGCCGCGAGGAATTGTTTCCAGTAACAGTGCCCAAGCCGCGGTAGACAGTCCCACTGTCGTTGTTGACAGTCCGACCGTCAATGGTAATATTAGTGTGTTTTTTCGTCATAGAAACCTCCATTATTACGCACCTAAACTCACGGTCTTGTTCAAAACCGTGAGTTTAGTTTTTGTGCTATAAGTTTTATTTTACCAGTAATGTTTTTCGTGAGGGCAGCCCATATCCGACTTTGCGGCGCGAAGCTCCACAAAGCAGCCGCACTTTCCGCAAGTTCCCTCTCCCAAAAATTCGCACTCCTTGCAGACAGCAAGCCTGCGGCTGTACTCTTTTTCATCGGTACGCCTTTCCGCGGGGAGTGCGGCGATAAGCTCCTGTATGGACGAGTACACGCCGTCCCTGTCTATCTCTTCAAAAAGGCATTTTCGGCAGAACGGCTTTGAGCAATTCATGAAAGAATTACCGAAACAACGGAGCAGGGAGGCAGTACCGCAGATACGTTGCTGCCGCTGAGACTGACGGAGAAGTCCTTGGGAACTACCCTTTCACCGTTTTCAAAGTCGTTGAGGGCGCGGCAATCCTCGGTAAGAATTTTCGCTTCCGCGGAAGCAGCGTCAACTCCCGAAATATTACAGGAAACCTCTGTGTCCTCGTCGATAGAACAGTTAGCTATTGTTACGGTGAGCTTGCCGTCCTTAATACTTGCGGAGCAGGAAACCATTGGGATTTTGTTATCGGTACCCACAGTCTGATTTTCGGTATGGCAGTACACCGCATCGCCGTCCTGATGAGACTTGTACAGATCAAAAACATGATATGTTGGCGTGAACACCATTTTTTCGCCCTCGGTAAGCACCAGCGACTGGAGGACATTTACCGCTTGGGCAAGATTTGCCATTATAACACGGTCGGAATGTCTGTTAAAAATATTCAGGTTGCAAGCCGCAACGATAGCGTCCCGCATGGTGTTCTGCTGATAGAGGAAGCCGGGGTTGGTGCCCTCCTCAACGTCGTACCAGCAGCCCCACTCGTCCACGATTAGACCGATTTTGTGCTTGGGGTCGTAACGGTTCATTATCTCGCCGTGACGGGTCACAAGCTCCTCCATAAAAAGGGTCTTGGAAATGGTTGCGTAATATTCTTCCGAGGTGAAATCCCGCGCGCTGCCTTTCTTGCCCCAGTCGCCCGTGGGCAGGGTGTAGTAGTGGAGGGAAATCCCGCGGGTGTGCCACTCGTTCAGATTTTTCATCATAACTTCCGTCCAGTAATAGTCGTCCGCGCTTGGTCCGCAGGCGATCTTGAACAGCTCGTTGCCGCTGAAATTCTTACAGAACGTCTGATAACGGCGGTATTCGTCCGCATAATACTCGGGACGCATACTTCCGCCGCAGCCCCAGTTTTCGTTGCCGATACCGAGATATTTAAGCTTCCATGGCTTCTCCCTGCCGTTTTGCTTACGCCAATCCGCCATGGGAGACACGCCGTCAAAGGTGATGTACTCCACCCATTCAGCAAGCTCCTGCACCGTGCCGCTGCCGAGATTTCCCGCAAGATATGGTTCACAGCCCACCTGTTCGCAAAGGTCGAAAAACTCGTGAGTGCCGAAAGAGTTATCCTCGGTCACACCGCCCCAGTTGGTGTTTATCATTTTCTTTCGGCAGGACTTTTCGCCGACTCCGTCTTTCCAGTGATATTCGTCCGCAAAGCAGCCTCCGGGCCAGCGCAGCACAGGCAGCTTGATTTTCTTGAAAGCCTCAACAATATCGGTTCGTATGCCCCTGACGTTGGGTATTGAGGAATCCTCTCCCACATATATGCCGTTGTAGATACATCTTCCCAAATGTTCGGCAAAGAGACCGTATATCTCGGGATTTATTTTTGCGATTTTGTCTCCGGCATTTATCTGTACAGCAATTTTTTTCATATCAGCACAGCCC
>CAMWVF010000096.1 GCA_947177545.1 uncultured Clostridia bacterium
TTGCGGAGCTTTGCAAGTACATTTTCTCAATGGAGCAGACCGAGCTTGACGAGCTTAAAGTTAAGCTTGCGGACGAAAAATACGACAAAGAATTTACTGCTGTTTACTACAGAAAAATCGACGAGCGGGAGCAGGAGCTTACTCTGCTTGAACTCGACAAGCTTTGTGAGAATATCGGCGATATGGATATTCCCGTACTTGAGGAGCTTAAAGGAAAAATTCTCGACGAGGAGAAATACGATAAGCTTTGCGACAAGTACATTGTTGCTATCAATGAGCAGATAGACCGTATAAAAATTGCTAATTACAGGAAGATAATCGAAAGCGCAGTCGAAATGAACGCGGAGGAAATCGCTGAGTTCAGAAAGACCTCGGAAGAAAAGCGCAATGAGATCGGCGAGGAACTTTACAAGCAGAGCATGGAGGCTGCCGACGCCCGTGAGGACGTCCTTGAAACAGAAGAGCTTGAAGAGCTTTGCGCGGGCATTGAGAATTACAACCTTGAAAAGGCGGAAAGCGTTAAGGGTACTCTTGCCGAGGGCGGCTACACCATGGAAAAGGCGAACGGTTACATTGCTAAAATTAACGAGCGTATAACTCAGATACACACGGCTAATCTTGACGCTATCATAAGCGGTATTGGCGAAATGGACAAGGAACGCCTCATTCAGGCGCAGATGAATGTCCAGAATTACGGCAACGGCTGTCCCGAGGAGTTAAAGAGCAGATATATTGCTTCGCTGGAGTCGGCAGCTTCGGATATTGCTGAAAGGGAGATAAAGGAGCTTTGCGGAAACGTTTCTTCCCTCTCTGTCAAGAAGTCACAGGACATTATCAGAAAACTCAATACTATGTCCATTGACGATGACATCAAAAACCGCTATGTGGACGTTATTGACGCTCACATTGCTTCTATCAAAGACAACGAAGCTAAGGATTACATCAGATACCTTTCTATAAAAATGGACGATATGGGTGTAAACTCGGTACACCTCAGCGTCCCGGGGCTGTCTAACCTTTTCTTCAACAAGTATGAGGCTGTCAGCAAGGCTTACATTTCCGCGGGAAGATACGAGCTGCCTATTCTGCTCCACGAGGGCAACGGCGGCGATGGATTTACCATGACCACGGAGTACTTGTACACTTACACCCACGGTGTGCTTAACAGGATAAAAATTGACGACATAGCTTCATTCCAGGCTAAAAAGGGACTTATGTCATCTTCGCTTATTGCTGTGGAAAAAAGCGGCAGCAATAACGATCTGCCAAACGCTCTCAACAAGAATGTTATTGAGAATGTTGCAAAGGTACTTACTGCGCTGGTATGCTACATAAACGACAAGCGTTCGGCGGAGCACATGAAAGAGCTGCTTGAAAACGCGGTTCAGCAGGAAAAGGCTATTCATGCAGAACCTGTTGTTATCCCAGAGCCTGTTCATGTTCCCGAACACGCGCTTGAAAGCGAGCCTGCTCCCATTGTTGAAGAACCTATCCCCGTTTCTGAACACGAGCCTGTAGAGGATACCGAGATAGAAACAACGGCAGAGGAAGTTCCCGAGAAACCCGCAGAGGAAGAGGTCAAGGAGTCTGTGACTGCAGAGGAAGCTCCGAAAGCAGAGGTCAAGATACGTTTCTGCGATCAGTGCGGTGCTAAGATACCTAACCCGAATGCGAAATTCTGTATGGAATGCGGCAACAAACTCCAACAAGGCTGACCCTTGACTCTAATTTGCGCGTCATGTCATAAAATGTAAAACATTTCCATGACGCACACTTTGCAGGGTGCAGTGAATTGCTTTGAAAGGCTGAACAAATTAATAAGTTACTAAAAGGCTGTACTGTAAAATGTACAGCCTTTTTACTCAAAACATCAAGAAAAAAATTTTGCTTGTGTTATAATATAATTACAATAACGTTATTGATTTTTTAGGTGATTATATGAATAAATTTGAAATTCTGTCTCAAGCTCTCGATTATATTGAGGAAAATCTCACTGTAGGTATCACGCCCGAAATGTGCGCGGAAAAGTGCTGCTACTCGGTATCTAATTTGCAGAAGATGTTTCGCTACACCTTTCAAATAGGCATAGGCGATTACATTTCCCGCCGCAGGCTTACCAATGCGGCGAGAGACCTTATCGGCACTGACTGTTCGGTACTGGATATTGCACTGAAGTACGGCTACAATTCCCACGAGGTTTTTACAAGGGCTTTTGCACGGCTGTGGGGTATTACTCCCTCGAAATTTCGGCAAAATAGGAAAGGCTGCGGCTTTTCCGAGAGCTTCCCCAAACTTGACGAGCCGAGGACAGTTATTGATGAAGGAGGAAATATTGTTATGACTTCAAAAAAAAGATTTGATGTGTCCCATTTATACGATTTTATCAGGGAGCGCAGTGGCAAGTACGTTATATGCTTCGACATGGTGCGGCTGATGTACATTAACGATACTTATGGACGTTCTGCGGGAGATATTGGCATTGCGGAATGCCTGCGGAGAATTGATGAAGCTGCAGGGGAGAATATGCTGCCAATTCGCATTGGCGGAGACGAATTTGTGCTTATAACGGATTTTTCTGACATTGAAAGTGCAGAATCTGTTGCGGAAAAAATTCTTGCTCAAAACGGAAATAGTGTTAAATGCGGCAATAATGATATTGAAATTGCAATGCGCGTTGGCTATACGACTATTCCCGAAAATAGCAGGATAGATTACAATAAACTTTTTGACAGCTTTGTTATTGCATTGGCTGAAAATGCAAAATAACTTCCAAAAAACATTTGCAGAACTGCCGTTCCGAATATTTGGACGGCAGTCCTCTTTTTATTTTGCAAGGACTTGACAAGAGTTTGCAAACGTGGTAAAATTACTGCAATAAAATTTTGCCGGACGGAGGGTACTGAAAATGAGTACTGAAAAATTTATTTATCTTTACGGACAGGTCATCACGTCGGAAAGTATTCTGCTTTGCGGAGATTTCCCAAAGGCGGACAGCTACGCCGAGATAAAGGAGATACATCATCAGATCGGCGGAGAGACAGGTACTGCGGCGGTAATTCTTGCTTCGCTGGGCTGTAGGGTCAAGATTGGCGGAACTCATATTGGAAATTCCAACCGCAGCATTATCCGCAGTTATCTTGACGGACATGGTATTGACGGCAGTGAGCTTGTCGACAAAGATTTTGACGGCGTTATGGACAGGATAATCATTGACAAGGACACCCGCACAGGCTTCGGCGAATGGGGCAAGCTTTGGAATACGGTCTACTATGAGCCGCCCTGCGAGGAAAGCATAAAAAACTGCTCCGTTATGGGGTGGGACAATTTCTGCGGCGAATTAACGGCAGAACTGTGCAGAAAGCACGGAAAGAAATATGCGGCTATAGACTGCGTCTACGACTCGGCGGCAAACCGTTTCTGCGAGGTAAACGCTGTGTCCCATGAATTTCTTGAAGGACATTATCCTGACAAGTCCCCCGAAGAGATTTACGGGCTTTACACGGAAAATTCTGAGGGACTTATTATTTTCACGTTCGGCAAAAACAATGTTATGTACGGTCGAAAGGGTCAGCCGCCGAAATTTTTCAAGCCATACTCTGTTGATGCAGTCAGCACTCTCGGAGCGGGAGACAGCTTCAAGGCGGGGACTATCTATGCACTTTCACTTGGGCTTCCCGACGAGGATATTGTCCGTTACGGCTGCGCTTCTGCGGGAGCGGCTATAACCCGTTTCCCTATTTCGGAAAATCCTCCAACGCTTGAAGATGTGGAAAAATTGCTTGCTGAAAGATAAAATTTAAGCTGTGCCGACATTTTGATTATTGAAATGTCGGTTTAATTTTTGTGCAAAAAATGTACTGTCGTTTCAATAAATGAAACGACAGTACAGCAAATATTATCTATCGGTTAGGAGGTTATTTATCTCATTCGCCGAGGAACATAACTGTGCAGAGACCTTTGCGCTGCTCCTCTGTTGGGAGCTTCAGCACGCCCTTGTTAAGCAGGTACTCCATAATATGAGTGTGCAAATTGCAGGCAGAATTCTGTCCGTAGTAGCGTATAAGGTCGTGCATATGCTCGGGCTGGTTAAGAATGTCCGCTTCGGAAGACTTTTCCGCATACTCCTTGGAGAGAGACAGTACCTCGTCGTTTGGCTTTGGGAAAAGTTCAAACCACTTGCTCATTTCCTGGGCAATAATAATATTTACCTTGTAGCCAGAATCGGTTTTCACCAGATAGCCGCGGTCAAGCAGACGCTTGTATGCGTACAGGTTAGCGTCGTTTTCCGCAAGCTCGCCTTTCATGAAATAGTACAGCTTATCGTAATCCTCGGAAAGATTTTCACGCCAGCCCTCGCGGCTGCCCCAGTACACGTCAAGCCGCCAGCTTCTCCATGAAGCGGGTTTGTCCCATGTAAACGAATTCGCCTCGTCCTGCGGATTACGCCACATATCGCCGCAAGCCCAGTAAATATTTTCGCCGGCTTCATTTTTTAACGGTACGTCTAAGGTTGCGCTTGCTACAAAGTCGCCGCCGTCCTTGCGCTTTACGGAGTATTTCATATCGTTGATATCAGCCGTAGCAAGCTTGTTAACGATTGGCGGAACCATACTCCATTTAAGCAAATTAAGGTCGTTGTCCGGAACGGTGAGAAAGTCGGGTATTTCCTTGATGTTTTCGAGATAGGGGATGACAAATTTTTCCGCAAACAGTTCTGTGTATTTTTTGTCAATATCCCTGTAAACAGCGTTCGCCTCGTCGCTTGGTATAAAGATATGAATATTGGTGCGGTATTTGCCGTCGGGAAGCTTATCCATATAGCCGTACTCTTCGAGGACAGCAACCTCGTCTTCAACGAAGATAGGGTTTATGCCAAGCTCCTCGGCAATTTCGTTGATAGTGCGGGGGTGATGGTACGCCGCATAAGCAATGTTCTGTGTTACAGTTTTTGCGAGGAAATCGGCGGTGTCGCCCTTTGCTCCGGGGTGACCGCTGTGTCCCATACTCGTAAAACGTATGGGATTTATTCCGAGATTACCTATTGTTCTTATTTTATCCATATTCATAATTAACTCCTTTCGTGTGCATGACAGGTGCCATTTTACAGTACCCTCGGGGATATCCATAGCCGCGGCAATGGTTTTGACTTTTTCCTGTCGGTAATAATGGCGTACAACAATCTCGCGCTGAATTTTTGAAAGATATGCTATTTCGCGGCGGATTATCCCGTATTGTTCCGATTGCTGGAATTCCTCCGCAAAATCTCTTTCGTCGGGAATCTGTTCAAAACTGTTTGTGCCGTCAAAGCCGCTTATGCTGTCAAAGCTGCGTGACTTGCTTTTCCTGCCGATGTATCTCGTCCATACGTTGTGGGCTATCTTGTAGATGTAACCGTTCACATTGACGATATTTTCCCGCTTTACAAGTACCTCGTAAACCTCGGCGATTATTACTGCGGACAGCTCTTCCGCCTCGTCAGGGTTTCCAAGCTTGTTCAATGCAAAGCCGTACAGCTTTTGAACATATTCGCTGATGATCTTATCAGCAGCCTGCTTATTCATTTGGAGCTCCTCCTTTTTGAACGTTCAATAATATAG
>CAMWVF010000097.1 GCA_947177545.1 uncultured Clostridia bacterium
GTACCTCGGCAGCGAGATCATAAACGGCATTTTTGTTTCCGACGATATTTCCCAGCTGGGACACATTATCGGCGGACTTTGCGGCGGCGGCTTCGGCTGGCTTATCTGCAACAAAAAGAGCATGGTTTAAAAAATAAACCGTCAACACTGTTGTGCTGACGGTTTGTTATATCATCTAACTCTGATAAAGATAAGAAGCAAGAAACATTTTGCCGAAAACGTAAAACGTACCGCAAAAATTTCTTACCTCTTATCAAATTTTTTCAAACAATTTTTGTAGGCTTCATTGCCGCGCGGACTTCCATTTTTCCGTCCTCGCCATGGAAAACTACAGTACGTCCAAAGTCTGCGCCTGTCTCTTCGGCAACTATCCTTATCCTGTAGGACGCTAAAACCTTTTTTACCGCCGCAACGTTCCTCTCGCCAATGTTGAACATTGACGATGAATTACCCTTGAACATCTGAGCGCCGCCCGCGATCTTCGCGGTCATTCGGGCGGTTGACGCTCCCATATGATTCATAGACTGAATAAGTTCAGTAATACCTGTATCGGCATACCTGCGCTTGTTATCTATCTTGCCTGCCGCCTCTGTACTGAGGGGGAGCATGATATGCGCAAGTCCCGCAATTTTTTTATCGCTGTCATAAAGGCAGATTCCAACGCACGACCCCAGAGCGTATGTAATCAGTGAGTCCGGCGTTTTGACCGCATTTAAGTCGGCAATGCCCACCGTAACCATAGCCATTATACACTCACTCCCAGCTTTTCAAAAAGAGTTTCAAGAGACTGGAGTTCCGGAACAAGTATCATATTGCTCTTGACCTCGCCGCTGTCGATTATAAACCTATCGTCAATAAAAAGAACCTTGTCTCCTATTTGAGCGAACTCAATTGCAGGAACACTCAAGATAGCTCCCACCATATCAACCGTAAGAGTCGGAACGGATATATCTATCATCATTCCCGTAAGGGACGCCAGCGCATTCATATACGAAGCCGCCATTATATTGCCGACCTCCTGAATAACAGAACGCTCCATTTCGTTCATATTGTAAAGATCCTGAATCTCTGTGCCGAAAAGCGCGCTTGTCATTTTACTGGCAAAGGACTTCTCCAGAACATAAAGCATCATTCCCGTAATATCGCCCTTAATGCCGACAAGCATACCTATCGCAACATTTTCTGGACCGCCCAAAAAGTTTACCGTCTCACTGAAATCAAGAAGCTTTACCGCGGGCACGGTTATATCCGTAGGCACCTGCAAGAAGTCCGCAAGCGCACCGGCGGCATTGCCCGAGCCTATGTTTCCTATTTCTTTAAGCACGTCCAGGTGCATATCCTGTAACTCGTTTACATTATGTAAAGCCATACTGCCACCTCTCCTTTCATTGAAATTTATTATATGACCGCCGCAAAGCCGTTCAACAAAGCTTTGCCGTTTTTATTTGCGGGACATATTTCTTTATATGTATATCGGAATAAAATTAATTTCTGAGATTATTTACTATGCTTTGCAGCTCGTCGTGAGTCTTTACCATGTTGATATTGAGCTGATAAGCTCTCTGGTACTCTATGACCTTGGACATTTCATTTGCCACGCTTGTTGAGGAAGCTTCAAGATACCCCTCTTTTTTACTTGCCAACGGATCAGCCTGTGCCTCGCCGCTGGAATTTGTCGCAACGAAATAGTTGTCGCCTATCTGGTCGAGACCGTATGGATTGTCAAAGCGGTACACGCCTATCATCTCGGTCAGAGCGGGGTAATCAATCTCCTGTGAGTCCTCGTCCACAAATGGGATGGTTATCCTGTTTCCGTCATAGTCAAGGATAAACGCGCCGTACTCGTTACAAAGCTCCCACACGCCCTCCTGTGTCTGTGTCATATAGAATGCGCCGTCTTTTGTATATGTAGTGATACCCTCGGGTGTTGCGCAGGCAAAGAAGCCCTCGTCCAGAGCGGCAAAGTCAAGCATTCTTCCCGTTGAGCGTATCTGTGACTGCTCAAACATCATATCAGTCTTCTGTACTCTCATGCCGTGACCGAACTGGGTCTCCTCGTTGTCGTTATTTCTTTCGGTATATATCAAGTCCGCAAAGGAGGGTCTTGACGCCTTAAAGCCGTTGGTGTTGACGTTGGCAAGGTTGTTGCCCGTGATGTCCATAGCCATCTGGAAGTGTATTACAGCCGAAGCGGCGGAATAATAACCTATCTTACCCATAGCAATTACCTCTTTCCATTATTCTTAGTTTATCTGACAAATGTTTACAGCCATTTGGTTGATACTGTCGGCAATTTTAAGTCCCGAGCTGCAAGCGGTGAAAACCTGCTGCGCGTCCATTGCACGGATAGTTTCCTCCGCAATGTTCACGTTGGAACGCTCATACCAGCCCTGCTTTACCTGATAGATAGCGTCCGCGGGAATATTTCCGATCGGCGTATCTTCATAGGGACGCATAAGGTTGTCGTCTACCTTTTCGATATCACTCTCGGGGTCAAGGAAAGAAAGTCCCAGATTGAACACTCTGCCGTCGTCGGTAATTATCTCGCCGAAGCGGTCTACTTCAAAATCGGCGGTACCAAGCTGTATTCTCTCGCCGTTTTCATCAAGGACGTACCCCGTAGTACCAAGTGTAAGATAACCCTCGCCGTTTATGGTGAACTGACCGTTCCTGCTCAAAAGTCGTTCGCCAGTCCGCCTCTCCTCGATATTGAAATAAACGTTGCCCACAAGAGCCATGTCAAGGCGGGACTGAGTATTCTCCATAGTGCCTTGTTCAAGATTTGTGTCTGTATAATCAATTGTACGGTAGCTGATGTTGCCTGTTTCGCTTCTTCTGCCGTTTCTGAGAAGCAAAAGCTTCTTCTCAAAGGTAGTAGGTATAGCCTCATCGGACTTATATCCTGCCGTTTTGGAATTGGCAAGGTTATTGGTTATAACGTTGAGAATCCTCTGTTCGTTGATAATGCCGTTTGCCGCAGTGTAATAACCTCTTAACATAAGCACGTTCCTTTCTTACTGGTTTATGTAATCCTTCATGTGTTTTTTCATTTTTGCTACCGCCTGAGCGTGTATCTGACAGACGCGGCTTTCCGATATTTCCATGACCTTTGCTATATCGGAAAATCTCAGCTTTTCGTAATAATAAAGGGTCACCACAAGTCTTTCCCTCTCTTTAAGAGACCTTATCGCTTCCGCAAGATAATTTAATTTCTCCTGCCTGTGGACGGAAGCTTCCGATGACCACATACCATCGTCGTCCGTGCCGTCGGGAATATCGAAGCCTGTGTTTGTCACAAGATCCTCAAAGGAAAGAGTCTGCGCCGTAGCCGCCTGGGCGGTATAGCTTTCAAACCTGTCCACGGAAAGCTCCATATAATCCGCAAGCTCCTTTGCCTCAGGCTCTCTGTCCAGCTTGCTGTAAAGAGCCGCATAAGCTGCGTCGTACTCCTTCGCGAAGCGTCTGACGCTGCGGGGGACAAAGTCCTGCCGCCTAATAAAATCTATAATTGCGCCCCGCACCTTTATGGAAGCGTAAGTTTCAAACTTAACTCCCTTTTTGGGGTCGAAGCTGTCAACAGCGCCCATAAGGGCGATAGTCGCCTCGTTGATTATGTCGTCTGTCTCCGCGAATTTCAGGTACATATTTCTTGTAGAAAGCGCCGCGTACTTGACAATATTCATATATGCCATAATTACGCTGTTCCGCAAGGACTTGTCGCCTGTTTCCTTATATTTAAGAAGTAATAGCGCACCGTTTTCCTTATCGTTTTCAGCCACAGTATCACCCCTTCGGAATTAATTATAAGAGGTAAGGAACAGGAAAATCAGGTTGCCGCAGCCACGGCTGACGCGTCAAGAGCAATATTGCCCACCGCCTGTATCTGCACCGAATTGTCTATCTCGCTGAATGACAGCACCGTTATGTTAGGTATGAACTGGTCAATAAGCTTCTTGAAATATATACGGACAATGGGTGACGTCAGCACGATAGGTATTGGCACGACCTCCTTGACTCTGTCGATCTGCTCGTTGAGGGCGGCAATAAGCACCTGTATCGTCTGTGGATCCATAGCAAGATATGAGCCCTGCTCCGATTTTTTCACCGAAGCCACGATCTTGTTCTCTGTCTCTGTATCCAGAGTGAGGACTCGTATCTGTCCGCCGTCCGAAAATCTTCTGGTAATTGTTCTCTTCAACGCCTGCCTTACGTATTCGGTAGTGATGTCGATATCCTTCATATTGTGCTGATTGTCGGCAATTGTTTCCAATATGGTCTGTAAGTCCCTGATAGGCACGCTTTCCTTTAAAAGCAGGCAGAGCACCTTTTGCAGGTATGCAGGTGAAACAATGTTTGGAACTATATCGTCCACAAGTGTGGGATTGGTCTGTTTCAGCTTGTCGAGCATGGTCTTTACGTCCTGTCTCGAAAGCAGCTCGTGAGCGTAATTTTTGATTATCTCGGAAAGGTGCGTGATGATAACGGAGGTGGGGTCTATAAGGGTGTACCCCGCGATCTCAGCCTGCAGCTTGTTCTGCTCCGAAATCCACTTGGCGGGAATGTTGAACGCAGGCTCCACGGTGTCGATACCGTCCACCTCTTTGGTGACGCTTCCGCTGTCCAGCGCAAGGTAGTGATCCATAAGTATTTCCGCCTGGGCGACAACCTCGCCCTTTATTTTAATAACGTATTGGTTGGGGTTAATATGCTGATTATCGGTCATTCTTACCGACGGGAAAACCATACCCATATCCATTGCGAACTGTTTTCGGAATATAACCACACGCTCGATAAGCGTACCGCCTGCGCTTTCGTCCGCAAGGGGAATAAGGCTGTAGCCGAATTCCATTTCTATCTGCTCAACGTTAAGGAGCTTATAAACATTGTCAATATCCTTGTAGTACTCCATTTCCGAAAGTGCCTCTTTGTTCTCCGCCATTTCTTTTGCGGCAATATCGTTTTCCGCGGCAAGCTCCTGCTGATTTCGCAGGAGAATGATACCAAGCGCAATAAGCACAGCGCCGAGAACAAAAAGCTGAAGCCTTGGGAATCCGGGAATAAGCATCATTACAAACATTACCGCACCCGCAATGATAAGCACCAAGGGCTGGGATGTGAACTGGTTCTTGATGTCTATATTCAGGCTGTCCTCAGAAGCAGAACGGGTAACTATCATACCCATTGCTGTGGAAATAAGCAGGGCAGGGAGCTGTGAGCAAAGTCCGTCGCCCACCGTTGCAAGGGTATAGGTTTGCAGTACGTTCGTAAACTCCAGTCCGTCAAAAACAAGACCTACGATCGCGCCGCCCAGAAGGTTTACGATAGCAGCAACGATAGAAAACGTCGCGTCGCCCTTAACAAACTTGGAGGCACCGTCCATAGCTCCGAAGAAGTCGGATTCACGCTGAATTTTGGCACGTCTCATCTTAGCCTCGTCCTCGTTTATGATACCCGAGTTGAGGTCGGCGTCAATAGCCATTTGCTTACCGGGCATAGCGTCCAGAGTAAATCTTGCCGTTACCTCGGCAACTCTTTCCGCACCCTTTGTTACGACCAGCATCTGCACCACGGTGATAAGTATGAATACCTGTAT
>CAMWVF010000098.1 GCA_947177545.1 uncultured Clostridia bacterium
GAATTTTTGCCCGTTCTTTTTTCTTTCCGACCATAGCGTTTCCCTCTGAATTTCCTTATTTATCCTTGAATTTCCTTTATTCTTATTTCTGTCATTTTTTCAAGGAACAGCAAATCGTCCAAAACGGCGGAGATAATTGACGAGATAGAGTCGCTGAAATACCGCGCGGCTGCTCTTATGAAAATTGACAATGCTGAAATTACGCCTGATATGACTTCTGCGGAAATTATTGACATTATGGATAAGTACTTTTATTTGGCAGAAAAAAAGCTTTCCGAGGAGTTACGCATAAAAACCGAACAAAATGTTATGTCAGAAATTTTAAGGCTGCAAAGGGAAATAGAAGCTTTGCACCATGATCTGGAAAATATAAAAAGCAAAGGAGAAAACAAATGAAACTATCATCACTTTTTAATAAGAGCAGGACTGTCCTGTCATTCGAGGTTTTTCCGCCGAAAAAGACAAGCTCTATCGAGACTGTCTACAGCACTCTTGCGGAATTGAAAAATCTTTCCCCTGATTTTATCAGCGTGACCTACGGCGCAGGGGGAAATGCCGCAGACACTACCACCTGTGACGTTGCCGCATATATTCAGAACGAGCTGGGCATACCCTCTGCAGCGCACCTGACCTGCGTTTACAGCACAAAAGACAGCGTGCGGACTATTCTCGGTCAGTTCAAGGAACGCGGCATTGAAAATATTCTTGCCCTGCGTGGGGACGTGAACCCCGATATACCACGTCTCCACGATTTTGAGTACGCAAGCGACCTGACACGTTTTATCAAGGAAAACGGAGATTTCCACGTTTCGGGGGCTTGCTATCCCGAATGTCACCTTGAAGCCAAAAGCTTTTCCGAGGACATAAATAATCTGAAAATAAAAATTGAGGCGGGGGCGGAGCACCTTATGTCACAGCTTTTCTTTGATAACGCTGCGTTCCATAAGTACCGCGAAATGCTTGCCATTGCGGGCGTGACCGTCCCGGTGGAGGCTGGTATAATGCCCGTCACAAACAAAAAGCAGATAGAGCGTATGGTATCAATGTGCGGGGCAAGTCTTCCTGCGAAGTTTTCCAAAATGATGCAGAAATATGAAAATAATCCCGAGGCTCTCCGCGACGCGGGAATTGCCTACGCTGTCGACCAGATAGTCGATCTTATTTCAAGCGGTGTGGACGGCATACATCTGTACACTATGAATAACCCATATGTTGCGAGGAAGATAAGCGAGAGCGTTAAGTCGCTGTTGTAATAAGCGGTTAAATTGAAATTTATAAGAAGCTTTAGATCATGATTTCAAAAATAATTTTAACTGATTTTGTGAGTCTTCTGTATCTTTGGTTGGGAGGAAGTACTATGTTAGAGCTACCGGAAAGCTATACAATATCTAAACAGATAAAGAAAATCTTGACAGGAAAAATAATAAGTTGTATTGATGTATTGCATACACCTCACCGTCTTACTTTTTTTCATGGTGATGTTAAAAGCTATGGAGAATTACTGAAAGGACAAACTGTTATAAATGCGACTTATCATGGCGGAATGATTGAAATAAATACTGAGGACTGTATGATAGTGTTTTCCGAAGGAGCGTATCCCCAATATTACGAAGATAAAAAGAAATTTCCGAAAAAGCATCAATTTGCTGTTTACTTTGATGATGAGACGGCTGTTTTTGTGTCGGTACGAATGCTGGGCATGATATATGTATTTCCGAAAGGAAAATGTACGGAAGGTTACTATACATCATCAAGCAGTAAGATAGACCCGCTGCGTGATGAGTTTACTTTTGAATATTTTCGTGGTCTTTATCCGGGTAATAAAAAATTAAGCGCAAAGGCATTCCTTGCTACGGAGCAGAGAATACCGGGTCTTGGGAATGGTGTTTTGCAGGATATCTTATGGGACGCCGGAATTGATCCGCGTTTTAACATGGGAGAAGCTTCTGAAACAGACTTTATGGCGTTATATACGTCAGTTAAGAAAGTCCTAAAGGAAATGTGTGAACAAGGCTGTCGGGACACTGAAAAGGACTTATATGGACAAAAGGGAAAATATGTTACTAATTTAAGTAAAAATTCATTGTCTAAGCCATGTATCAAATGCGGACATGAAATTCAGAAAGCAAATTTCATGGGCGGAGCAGTATATTATTGTGAGAACTGTCAAAAGAAGTAAGGAATGCTGATAAATCAAAATAGGATTGATGTGTTATTGTGCGAAACAAGTCGGATAAATTCGGTAAGGCAAGCATAATTATTGCATCACTTTGTATAATCGCATTTATAATCAATTCTATATTTTGAATAAGCTGCGTTACTGGAGATTTACTGCGATAGAACAACTGCGCATCTTTTGAACTTTTTAGCAGGTTGTCAAATATAAATAAAGAAGCGTACGCATTGAACGATATACTGAAATTTGCCGACAGAGAAAAATTCAGAAAATGGCTTGGCGAAAACTGTAGCTTGCCGCACAAAACACAAAAAATGACAAGCAAAACTCAAACCCCGCTTTAATTGCCGGTTAATGACATTTTATTTTTTCCTTTGATGATATTCTAATAAAAAACGGTACCGCCACGATTACGGTCAATATTTCTGCGATCGGAAATACCGTCCACAAAAGCCGGTTAAGCTCGTAATTCAGTTTTGCAAAATGCGCAAAAATTATTGCGGTCGGAAAAACAAATAAAATCTGTCTGCAAACGGAAATTGCAAGAGAACCCACACCGCTTCCCAACGCTTGAAAAATTCCCTGAAAGGCTATGTTTATTCCCGCAAAAATCAGTCCTGCCGAAATTATTCGTATAGCGCTTATGCAAAGAGACTGCGTTTCCCCCGAGAGTCCGAATATTTCCGAAAACGGTACGGCAAAAATTTCAAGGACGGCGCACCCTGTCAGCATTATTGCCGCTGTGTATAAATGCCCGAATTTTACACAATCCTTTATTCGTTTTTGATCGCCCATACCGCAGCTGTACGCTGTGATCGGTGTGATTGCGTCTCTCATTCCGAATGCCGCAAACAGTAGGAACTGCTGTATTTTATAATACAGTCCGTAAGCTGTTACCATGCTTTCACTGACATCTTTAAGTATCAAGTTCATTCCATATGTCATGACAGAAATAAGAGCCTGAGAAATAATTGCGGGAAATCCGACCGAATATATTGTACCTATAATTTTTAATGACGGTTTAAGATCGGACAGCTTCATGCGGATCGATCTGTTGAATTTTATATGAAATATTAACGCCGCTGCAAAGGAAACGATCTGTCCGATAACGGTTGCGTATGCCGCACCCTTTACTCCCATTTGGGGAAAGCCTAAAAGTCCGTAAATAAATATGGGATCGAGTATAATATTTGTGACAGCACCCAGTATCTGCGCTGCGGTTGAACATAAGGAGTGTCCCGCTGCTTGAAGCATTTTTTCAAAAATCGCAAACATCGACATACCAAAGGACAGCACACAGCATATCTTTAAATATTCCGTTCCAAGCTGCGAAATAACAGCGTTGTCCGTCTGAGAGTCAATATAAATTTTTGCTCCGAAAATTCCGAACATCAGGAAAATTATATAAATTGCGATACCAAGGAAAACTGCGTTGCCAGAAGTCTTATTTGCGGTTTTACTGTCCTTCTGACCGAGACTTTTGGCTATGAGAACATTAGCTCCGACACCGGTGCCAATACCGAAAGCAACCATAAGGATCTGCATAGGGAACGCCAATGTCAGCGCATTCAGAGCGTCCTCGCCGCCATGAGCCATATTTGATACAAATGCGCTGTCCACAATGTTATAGACCGCCTGCAAAACCATTGAAACGATCATTGGCACACCCATTGAAAGCATTAGTTTTTTTACCGGCAGAACTGCCATTTTTTCATTTTTATTGTCCATAATGTACCTCCATAAAAATAAAAAGATGTGCAGTCTGCCGATTGGATTTACGCAGTTAGCTACATATCTTACAATAATTATAAATGTTTTTATTTGTGCTGTCAAAGGCTATTTTGCACAATTATTTTTATTTATTCCGAATAAGTTTTGTCATACTCTTTCCGCAGCAGCCCTTACTATCGTCATAAAATTTTCTTATTCGGAAATTATTTTTTCTATCCCCTCCACAGAATACCCAAGTCCAACAACAGTCTGACGGACAGTAAATTCCGAAACTTCGGCGTTTGAATATATTTCGGCTGTACCGTTTTCAAAATCCGCCTTAGCGTACAGACCGTCCTTTCTGTTAAAAACATTTTCAATTTTAGCGGCACAGTTTTTGCAGGACATACCTCCGACCTTAACTGTATATTTATATTTGCATTCGGACAGATCGGCTTTTGTTTCAGAAGCTTTTTCGTCGTCGTCTCCCGTACCGCAGCAGCCGTGAGCAAGCTTTTTTATATAGCTTTTCACCGAAAAAATACAAATTAAAATCAGCAAAATCAATATAATTGCAGTTGCCATATTTTATCCTTTCAATAAGTGTTCCGCAAGCTTGTTTACGGTTTTTTCGGAGGTATGGACGACTATTTTTACTGCATCGCTGTCCGCCGTTTCCTCGTCAAGACCGAGAGTATTTTCAAGGAATTCCCGAATAATAACGCAGCTTGTAAAAATCGAATTAGCAGCCTTTATGCCGCTTTCGGTAAGGCTTATCTGTCCGTAATGCTCCTTTTTGATGTATCCGCTTTCGCACAGCTTTGCTGCCATTGCCGCGGTGCTTGCCTTGCTTACGCCAACAATTTTCGCGACCTCCGAAGACTTTGCTTCCCCGCCGCTTTGACACAGCTTGTAAATTGCAAAAAGATATTTTTTCTGCGAATATGAAAGCTCATTCATTTTTCATATCACCGCAGTGTCCGCAAGCGTGGGGACAGCCTGCGCAGTTCCCGCCGCATGAGGATTTCCCCGATTTTTTATCCTTGTAAATCTGTCTCGCGGCAAGGAATAAAACCGCCGCAACAACTAAACCGACAATTATCGTTGCCATAAAAATCACTCCTTTTTAGAAATCAGAGGATAGATTGGTATCTATCCTCTGAAATTTTTTTAGTTTTTAACACGCACATTTCTTGTAAGCCTTGTGCTTTCCTTGTAAGGTCTTGCAAGCATATAGATTATAAACGCCAGTACTGCAAGGGCAAAGATAAGTCCGATAACATTTACAGAGCCTGTGAAAAGAAGTCCAAGCTGGTAAATTATAAGAGATACCGCATATGCAAATCCGCACTGATATGCAATTGCAAAAGCTGTCCACTTCGGACTGTTCATTTCACGCTTGATAGCTCCCATTGCCGCAAAGCAGGGCGCGCACAAAAGATTGAACGCAAGGAAGCTGTAGCCTGCCAGAGAGGTCATTGCAACAAAGTCCAGTACGCCGAATACGCCGACAACTTCTTCTTTTGCAACAAGTCCCATGATTGTTGCAACCGTCGCTGTAGGTTCGCCGAAACCGAGAGGTGCGAATATCCAGCAGATACCCTCGACTATCTTGCCGATGCGGGTATCATCAAGATCATCCTCTGTGCTGCGGCAAAACGCTCCGTCCGACGAGCAGCAGGGGCTTCCTGCCCAGATGATAA
>CAMWVF010000099.1 GCA_947177545.1 uncultured Clostridia bacterium
GTCAATATGGTCAGCATAGAAATTACGGAGATTGTGAGTGATGCTCCCTTTGCCTGTGGATATGCTTAACGTTTTCTGCATAGCAGTCCTCCGTTGTTTTTCTATTGTTTTTTGAGGGCGGCAACCTAAGCCTTTGTTACTTTCGCGAAAGTAACGCAAAGACACTTTTGACATTCGTACCTCACATCAAAAGCGTCATTGCGCTCTCCGAGGGGCAGCCGTTCCCTCTGCACTCCCTTTTAAGGGCGTACTTGCGTACGCTGCACGGACGGCAAATAATAAAATTTATTATAAACTTAAAAAATGCCGTCCACCCGTCCGAATGGCTTAAATACGCGGTTTAATCCGTCCGCAAAATACGTCCCAAAGCCGTACTCGGACGGGGCGTACGCCTCGGACACCGTTTTTCAAGTCCATTACAAAATAATATTTCTGAACCGCGAGCGAATACCTTTATACCCGCGAACCTCCCTATTATCGGTCTTGATATGGGTAGAAAATCTTATGCTGTACTTCTCGGAATTAGCTTTCAGCCAACTGCTGAACGTGTCCTTTTTCAATTCCGTCAAAAGATTTTTATGACACCAGTCAATATATCCCGAATAGAGATTAGTGGTACTTTCCTGAAAATTCGCACCGAATTCTATGTAGCCTTTATCGGAAAGAAATTCGATAATATTACAATTATCCGCCATAGCCTCGGAAACATTCCGACGCGTCTTTTCGGAAATCGTAAAGTGAAAATTATTATTTATCAATCGCTTCAACCCGTCGAATATCCAGCAGAATATTTTTTCTTTCTCCAAAATAAAACGCTCGGCAAGGTACGGATTATCAATTCTGTTAGGCGGTTTTTGCTTCGTCGTGAGGATTAAAAGCCGCCTTGCAAATCCGTCCGACTTATCATAAAGCGCTTTCGGAGAACCGTTTCCGAAGCAAAGAAAACGGGGATAAAGTACAGCCTGCTCCGATTGAAAACCTTTTGCTTCAACGTCAACGGGAATTTACGCAGTCACAAGATTTTTAATAATTCCCGTCGTTGACAGCGCGTTCATCTGCATATCGTCATCAAGCATAAGTAATTTATTTTGCAAGTTGTACCGAAAAAATCTGTCCGTTTCAATTCTTTGGAAATTTCCCGTAACCATTGCACCTTTAAAAATCTCCTGCAAAACAACTCCGATACGACTTTTACCCTCGCCTCCGTTGCCGATAATAAAAAGCATAGCTTGTCCTCTTGTGGACGGAATTAAGCAGTAACCGAGGTACTCCTGCAAGGTTTTCACGTCCTCGAAGTCCAATAATTCATCAAGGAATTTCAGAAAATTATCGGGATAATAAATTCCGTTTTGCATTTCGGAACGGTAAAAAACGTTCAGCCGATTAACGCAAAAATGCTTTTCGGAAATCCAAGTGCCGTCCGTTTTTAAAATACCGTTCAGCAAATGAATTTCGTTTTCCGCGACGGGAATAGGCTCGCTGTGACAAAATAATTTTAACGCTTCAAGAAGAGATTTTACCTTTCGGGAAATGCCCGTCGTTACAAATTCCGTCAGCATTACGGAAATATCGTGACATATTTCGCTGTCGGAAATTTCACCGTCAATGCTGTACAGCTTGCCGCCGATACATTTCAGCGGACGGCTCTGCACAAATTCCGTGCAGAACTCAACCTCGTTTATGGACTTGCCATTGTACCAACTCATCACGCCGCACCTCCCAAATACTCCAGCAACGCCGCGCGGCTGATGAGTATTTTCCCGCGTTTGCCCTGTACAGTCCTTATGTACGGAATTTTTTCCTGTGCCACAAGCTGACGGATAGTGTGTTCCGAAAGACCCTTTACGGCTTCGGAACATTCCTTGATTGTGAGCATTTCAACGGGCTTTTGAGGATTTGAAATAACCTCCGCTACCTGTTCCTCCACTTCAATCACTTCGTTGAGTAATGCCGCGATTTGAGCTATAAGCTCCTGTTTGGTTTTCATTGTCAATAATATCGACCTCCTTTTATTTTGAGAGAGTAAATGTCCTCTCATAAGTACCTACAAAAACAAGCAAAATTGTAACCGAATATTACAGAATTACATAATTTTTTCTTAATTGCATAAAATCCTGCTGCAAATTTTTATATCCTTTCATATGTTAGCTACAATTATGGGTGCTTTTTTACCTTTTGAAAAAAGTTTGTATAATTTCATAAATTTGCTTATATGTTATTGTAAATTTTTGTCCCATTCCATAATATAGGATACTTAAAGGCAATTTTGGCAACCCCTTTTAATAATTTCGTATCATTGCATAAATTATGCTGTATTGTAGTGTAATCTTTTGTAACATACAACGTCCCTCATAAGTAAGGACATTTTTTTGAGTCTTTTCCCACAAAACAAGAAAAAGCTTGTGCTTTGATAACGAAGTTTGTATCATTGCACAAGTTATATGGAAAATTATTGTATAATATTACTTTCGATTTTACGTTCATGTCAAAATATCGGCATTTGTGTAAAACCGCTTGCAATTTTCCACGATTTAGAGTATAGTTATATTAACGGAATTTTCAGGAAAGGACGGTCACTATGCTCGGAATTTATCTTGCAATGCTCGATACTCCCGAAGAAAAAAGCAAATTTGAGGTGCTGTACAAGGAATACAGAAGCACAATGTATAACCACGCATACGGTATCCTAAAGGACAAATACCTTGCCGAGGACGCTGTACATAATGCTTTTTCGAAGTTAACAAAAAATTTAGAAAAAGTTAATGAAATAAAGTGTAAGGAAACACGCAATTATTTGGTTATATTAGTAAGGGGTGCTGCTATAGATTTTTATAATCAAAACAAAAAAATCGTCCCCATAGAAGAGTTGGACGATACGGATACTCTTGATTTGCCTGAACTGATTGAAAATCGGCTTGAACGGGAACGGGTCTTTGAAATAATTTCAAATATGGACGAGAAATACTCCGACATTTTAATGCTGAAATTGTTCTATGATTGCAGCAATGAGGAAGTTGCACAATCGTTGAATATTAATCCCGAACACGTTTCAATTCGCTTTTTCCGCGCTAAAGAAAAATTAAAAAAATTGATTATGGAGGAATACGGAAATGACCGACCTTGAGTTTGAGCAATACATAACCTCGGTTATTAAGGAATACGGCGAAAATTATATAGATGAGGCATTGATAGACAATACGCCGCATAAGTTCTCCCGTGAATTTGAACGTAAAATGGATATTTTAATGGGAAAGAGCCATAAAAAAATCAAAATAACACCTAAAAATTTGCTTATTGCCGTAACGGCGGCGTTGTTGGCTGTATTTACTTTGGCTATGAGCGTTAGCGCATTCAGAGAGGCGTTTATAAATTTCTTTATGAATATTTTTGATACGCATACCGTTGTGCAGTCTGTTGATGAGATGGACGCTCCGCTTGACTTCGTTGATAAATATGAAATTACGGCAGATATGTCGGATTATGAAACTATTGACACCAGAGAATTTATTTCTGAGCGTGAATACACTTACGAAAATGAAAATTGTACTATTTATTTTACACAGTACATAAAAGAATATTACCATATATCAATAAATACGGAGGGTTATGACATAGAAACAATTTATATAAACGGCTGCGAGGGTTTTTATGTTGATATGTATAATCAAAACGGAAAAATATTAACTTGGGACAATGGCGATTATGTTCTATCTATACTTGTATTTTGTGACAGCGGTTTTGATTTTAGTAAAGATAAACTAATTAATATAGCAAATTCTGTGCAAAAAGTAGAATAATTAGAAAATTTTGCTGAAAAGTGTAATTTTACTCTCTTTCAAACGGTTATATAAAATGAAAGGGGGTGAAGCCTTATGAAAAAAACGATAATTGCAATTTTGCTGGCTCTTTCAGTATTACTTTTAGCAGGAATTTCTGTTTGTGCATATGGCGGAAATAATACAATTTCTCCATATTATCTTTATACAGGTTCTGTTAAAAGCACTCTGATAATTTCAGGCAAGACAGCATATTGTGAAAGCGTAATAAAGGGCGACAGAACTGTCACTCAAATATACGCAATGCAGTATCTTGAAAAGAAAAATGGCAACAAATGGGAAATTGTTGGCAGTTGGAGCGATTCCGTAAATGGAAATTCGCTTACAATGAGCAACAGCAAGGACAACCTTGGCAGTGGAACTTACCGTGTGAGAACAGTTGCTACTGTTTACAGCGGCACCAAGTCAGAACCTGTAAGCGACACAAGCAAAGAAGTTACTATTTAAAATTTGAAATGATTGGTTATTATGAAACTACGTAAATTATTATCTATATTTTTAACAACCATTATGTTGTTCGCAACAGGTAGTACTGTTATGACAGCAAGTGCGGCAGAAAATCAAAGTAACTCACTTTATATACTTTCTGATAAAATTCCGGAAAGTGCTACAAATTATGCGATAAACTATTTTTCAGGCTTCACATCTTCTTTTCTTTCTGATCTTGGATTCACTACAAATGAAATGATGAATCTTCGTTTATCTCTTGGATTTACACCATATGAGTATGATAAATGTGATTTGCCTCTTTATTATTATCCTGTTGTTAATGATAATGGGATTATCGCAATTTTAAAAATAGTTGATCATGGTTCTGGTGAGTATTCTGCTCAATTTGGGAAAAGTGAACTTTCCGATTCTTTGAATACTATATCAAACAATGAAATTTCTCCGATTGCGCTTGTAATTTCTAATGAAGCAATGTATGCTTTAAGTGAGGATAACACTCTTGACCTAATGGAAACATTTGATTTATGTAATACTAACGCTATAACTGAAACATTTTCATTATCATCTTTTAACAATACTAAACCTAATATTGAATTTTCTGACATAAATTTCACTAATGGTGAAGTTATTGAAGTATTAGATAATACAATATATGATGCAACAATTACTTATTCATCACATATTGCTAGAGATGCAGCTTCAAACAAGGCGCTTGATGTTCCATTTGTTGACAATGGTACTACACAAAAATATCCCAATGGAATATGTTGGGCCTCCGCCGCTGCGTCGTTAATTAAATATCGCTTGGGTAGTGCTACGACCAAGTCCGCAATAACTATTAGAGATGAGATTGTTGCAGAAGGATATAGTCCGTTAAATACAGAACTTTCCACTAATATGAAAACTGCGATAGAGAACTACATTAGTGGGACAATTACAAATACTAGTACACTATCGTTTTCAAAAATAAAAACTCAAATTGATAATAATAAGCCAATATGGTCACATTGGCCTCGTAAAGGAGGGGGACATTCATTAGTTATTCGTAGCTATGTGGTAGATAGTAATGGGACACAAAGCATTGGATTTATGGATTGTAATAAAAAATATTACACAGCAATGACATACGGAACGTCATTTAGTAATGGAACGTATGTATACACATGGGAATATTCGGCTGTCTCTTATCCCCATCTCCGAGCCCACGAGACTAAGGCGCGTATCGTTTT
>CAMWVF010000100.1 GCA_947177545.1 uncultured Clostridia bacterium
AGTAGCTGAAACGACGTAGCTACGTCGTTTCAGCCTTAAAAAATGGTGGCTCCCCGTTCTGTCTAAAACTCGACTTTTTTATATCCGCCGAGTTTTTCGCAGAACCTTCAAGCTTCGTATTATAGGGACGTGTAGACTTTTTTCCTAATGAAGATCCACCGCCAGACGGGGAACGTCTCGAACCTCCCCCACCGCCTTTCGGACCGTCGGGATCATCATCGTCTGTATCAGGATGAAGTAACTTTTCTATAGCTTCCGCAGCTTCATCCTCTGTTATTTCCATTTCATCAGGAATAACAACATCGGTATTCTCGTTTTTGAAATCCATATAAGTTTTTGCACATGCGATTGTCAGCTCTGCGTTTTGCGGATCTGAAATGTCTCCTGGACAACGCAGAATCACTTCCATACTATCATCGTATACAATGACCTGTTTAACGTATGTGCTTATAAGATGCTGCCTATCTTCAAATGAATATAGATTACACATACGAAGTTCTGTAAGCCAGTCTTCCAGATCATACCGAGTAAATTCTTTAGGTCGTTTTGATAAAGCTTTTTGATGCTCAACAGCGGCTTTCAGCTTTTCTAAATCCTCCGAATCTCTATCTATAGAATCCTCGTAAGCTTTTCTCATATATACTGACATAGAGGTCTCGCCCAAATCGTTTGCAGTAATTTTTGCCATTGAGCTCCTTATGGATCGCTCCAGCTCCCTTATTTTTGCTTCCATTGCTGATAGTTTCCGATCAGGCGATTCACTCTTAGCCCTCTTTTGCAGAACCTCATACATAGTGTCAACATAGTCTGGATCGTTCAGCAATTCAAGCACTCTTGCCGCAACATTAAGTTCTATAATGTCCTTAGGCATGGTCTTCCTTTTGCAAGTATGCCCTGGGCGATCCTTTCGACAGTTATAGTAACGATAAACATCACCGTTCTTTTTCTTGTTAGAATCAGATTTCATTGACTGACCGCACAAGCCGCAGAATATCTTATCTTTAAGTAGGTATGGTACCTTAGCTTTTCCTGTCCCTGGTCCCCTGCTTGTTTGCTTAAGCTTATCCTGCACACGTCTGAAAATATCTTCGGAAACCAAGGCAGGTATCTTATGTTCAAACCGAAACACAGCTTCATCTCCATTGGGATCCGTTGCGGCATAACTATACACACCTATGTATCGCTCATTTGAAAGCATAGACCTGAAGCTGCTGGGAGTAAATGAATTTCCTACTGCAGTCTTATAGCCCTTTTTGTTAAATACCTCACATATCTCACGAATTTGATGTCCATCGGCGTACATTTGAAAAGCTTCTTGAACAATAGGAGATGTAAGCTCATCTATCTCAAGCTGCCTGTTTACGACTTTGTATCCCAACGGAGTAGGTCCCCCGAAATACAAACCATTCTTAGCTATCTCATACATATTTCGGCACACCTTGACCGACAACTCTGCAGAATAATACTCCGCCATTGCTATGTACAAGCTGGCCAAAAGCTTTTCTTCCAAAGTCTGCTCCAAGGACGACTGCTCTTTTATAGGAACGATATTTATTCCATACTTCCCAAAATAACCGATAGCGGCATATGTATCCTGCTGGGAACGGCTGAAACGGTCATATCTCCAGACAAGAATATATCTGAAATCCTGCTTTTTGGCCCTTTGCTGAAGCTCGCAAAACTGCGGACGGTCTAAATTGGTACCCGTTCCCCTATCTTCAAGAACATCAACAACAGTCAGCCCAAACCTATCTGCAAATTCCCTGCACTCTCTTGTCTGCGCTGCAATGGACACTTCTGTCTGCTTGTTCGGATCACTTATTCGGGTATAGATTATACAGTTCTTTTGATATTCCTGAGGAATGGTGCTTTGGTTTTTCTTCTTTTTTGCCACATTCAGCACTCCTTTATTTTATATATAGTATACTGGCTCTTGCTACAAGCCATAGAATGTTAATAGTTTCGTAATGTTCCAGAGTGTAAATTGGAATTATCCACCACTACAACGTTAATAATTCTGTAATATATTTTTATGGATTAGGGTGTAAATGGATATTGTTTCCACTACAACGTTAATAATTTTGAAATAACTTTTTGCAAATTAGGGCGTAACAGGAAAATTATAATGTAGCCAGCTCAAACTACATTCACCTACAAGATTTGAGAATGTAGCA
The DNA here is from genome assembly GCA_947177545.1 of uncultured Clostridia bacterium. Lineage (GTDB taxonomy): Bacteria > Bacillota > Clostridia > Oscillospirales > Ruminococcaceae > RGIG8773. Next base: position 2,175 of record CAMWVF010000100.1, read on the forward strand.
GAGAATGTAGGCGGTTCAAATCGTTTCTATATTTCAATCTTATATCTATAAACTACAAACTACAAGAATTTTATAAAAAAACTAAAAAATGAAATTAGGGCGTAACAGGGAGTAAGAGTAACAGCCTATACACCCTAATTAGCATTTTCAAAAAGATGGGACATTGTTGTAGTTGTAGTTTGTAGTTAATGACTAAATCGTGAACAACGTCCAATAGACGAATTGACCACTGCCGAACGCCGACCTGCTCCCGTATGTGCAGGCTTGTCACACAAAGTCCAGTTGTGTCTAGTTCTGTCCGCTGTAGTCCAATCGGTTCCCTTTGCGTATCTGGCCAGACACCGTGCAAGCCTCGTCGGCTCCGTGGTTATCGAAGGCAGTTCCGCCCTCTTCCAAACCTCGCAAGCAAGCCGTTTTTAAGCCTGCCTGAAAAAATTTTTCAAAAACCTCTTGACAAAATCGCAAAGCTGGTTTATAATACAAGCAATCGAAAATCTGAAATCGCACGAACCGTCAGGTGTCTGCATCGGGTAATACCCCAGGTAACGGACAGAAGTCCACCGCCATCATGAGATCGAAGCGCGCGGCAGTCGGGTAAGTATGCAAGCCAGCTGAGGAAGTACGATAAACACTGCCTTTACGGTCATTTTGCCGCTTTTGCGGCTTTAAAACCTATGCCCGAACTATGGGCAAACTGCGCTTTTGCGAGAGATTCTCAAAACCGAATATAGCTTGAAGTATGCCTATTTGAAAAATTTTCTCATATGGGCTTAGTTTTGTATGCTTATTTTCTGATACCCTTGTACCCTTATCAGGTGCGAGGGATTTTCCGTATTATACGCCTTGTGTGAATAAACTAACTAAATGAGGAGGCATCACCCGATGAAAATATACGGCATGGGTAATGATACCACAGTAGAGATCACGGAACTTATAGACCGCATTTTTGCCAAAAATATGCAAGTTGTTTCAGGAGCCGACAAAAAGTATTGCAAGGAACTGCTTGGCAAAACTGCAGCCAGGCTCAAGGAAGATCTCGGCTTATACATAGACCTAAAGCTTGAAATGTGCAACCGCATTATTGAGAGTTGATAACTGATTCCAATATTGCCATCCCGTATTTAGGTAGTTAATATCACACTTTTTATTTACAGATATCGAAAGAGAAATATAATTGCAATACTATAAGCTGACTCAAAATAATTTTAAGAGGGAAAAACATCAATGGATAAAAAATTTTTAAAAGAAGAATCCGTATTGATAAATACATCAGAGCAACGGGAAATTGAAATACTAGACCATTTATTCACCGCATTAGAAAACATTTCGAAAAGCGCACGCACCATACACGATGTAAAAGCAATAATAAAATTATCAAAGTTTATCAAGAAAATCTTGAACAGTAGAAATTATTTTGTCATGATAAATCACCCCAAATGCGGTAATAACCCACCAAATAGCGGTCAAAATAACATTTAAAATTTTAGAACTAACTTTTTCTGTATCTGCGCCTATGTATTCCAAAATATTTTTAGGTAAAAAGATTATTGTGTCGATCCAAAAAATTGGATTAAATGAATTAAGCATCTCATCTCTGAAATATCCAATCGCTTCATTGTAAGCCCTAATCGTATAATTCATATGGTCTTCATTAAGTAATGGGTAATTGCTCATTGCTTGAATATTGTAACTTGCTATTTGTCCGTACCCAACATGTTCAGATTGGAAAAACGCCGCATCTTTTATGTGAGCTCTTTTAAACAGCTTCAGCACTTTAGCTTTAGTGTACATGCAATTGTTATTTTCGCCGCTAATCCAAGCTATATAAATTGACTTTAATCTTTTACAAGCATGATAATAATACAAATTTGACAAAAATTTGTAAAGCAAAATGCAGACAAATCCAATAATGATATATTTCACCAGATATCCTCCCTCCTCGTCATTTTAGCGAGGATTTTTTATTGCTCCTTGACAAATACGTGTATACGTGTTATAATTCTTGCAGAAAGGGGAAACGCTATGACTATAAAAGATAAGGAACTGCTTAGACGGCTCCTGCAGGACGGCTGGGTCATTGACCGAATACAGGGAAGTCACCACATTTTGAAAAAAGGCGACCAGACCGAAACATTACCCGTCCACGGCAGAGACGTTCCCACAGGATTGCTCAACAAAATTCTCAAGCATACAGGCTTGAAGCTTAAATAAGAAAAGGAGCTGATTTTATGAAACTCATTTATCCCGCTGTTTTTCACCAAGAAGATAACGCTTACTGGGTCGAGTTCCCAGACCTTGAAGGCTGCAATAGCTTCGGGGATACCCTGGAAGAGACGCTGACCAATGCCCGCGAAGCCCTCGAGGGTTACTCCATTTCGCTTATCGAGCATAAGGAGAAGCTTCCAGCTCCATCGGATATCGGCAGCTTAAAGACCTCCGACGGCTTTGTCTCGCTTGTCGATATTGACCTGTCCGCATACTTCAATCAGAAAAAGGCTGTCAAAAAGACTTTGACAATTCCCAAATGGCTCAACGAAGCTGCTATCGAAAAGGGTATCAACTTCAGTCAGGCTCTGCAGGACGCATTACTTGCCAAAATCACAACTTAATATCGTTTCCCCTCTCCCCCGTTCCATTGTGGTTCGGGGGATTTTTTGTTTATCCGATTTCGCTGATTTTATTTTGCTCTCTGGCCAGAAGCAAAAGAGCCGCAAACAGTACGCCCGTTGCCGCGCTGTCGATTTCGCCTCTATGTCCTGAAGAACGTGTTATTCCAAAATATTTGAGAAGTATTTCCAATTTGTAATTTTCAATACTATCTTTTGAAATCAGCCGCCTCGAAATATTAAGCGTATCCAAATATGCTAGTTCGGGATTCTCAATATTAAATCCGCGCCGATGCAGGAAACCCAGATCAAAAGCCCTTATATTATGTCCAATAAGCGTATCGGTACCAACGAAACTTAAAAAGCTGTCTTTTATCTCTTCCAACACAGGAGCACTTTTAACGTCTTCGTCTGTTATTCCCGTTATCTCTGTTATACGGCTGGGAATATGCCTTCCTGGATCAATCAAAGTCGTAAAGGTTTTTTCTGCCCGAAAAGCTCTGAACCTTACTGCAGATAACTCAATGATCTCGTCATCGCTTCTTGACAAACCTGTGGTCTCAATATCGAATACTGTGTAATCGCCGTTCAGCACTGCCTGTGTTGCTGGATACCTCTTTTTAAGCTGCAGCGGCGTGTCAATTATTATTTTACTGGGAATCGGGTTCGCCCTGCCAACAGGCTCTTCAGCGATACTGTCTAATACGGCATCAACG
>CAMWVF010000101.1 GCA_947177545.1 uncultured Clostridia bacterium
GTTCTGAAAGCCAAACAAGAAAAAGCAGCCGCAGCGGTTGAAAAAGCCGCAGAAAAAGCAAAGAAAATTCAGGACGAAATTGCCGCCGAGGAACAGAAACGCCGTGACAAGGAGATAAAGCTTCTTGTCGGCGTTTGCAAAAACATGAAAATCGACCTCACGGACGTTATAAACCTTATAAAGCTTATATCGGAAAACGATCTTACAATCAACGAAGTTGCCGAACTTATCGGCACAAAATAAAGGAGGATAATTATGCATAATCACGTTATACTTACGGGACGTTTAACTCATGCTCCCGAATTGAGGCAGACCCCTTCGGGCGTTTTTGCCTGCAAATTCAGCATTGCTGTACAGAGGAAATACAACAAGAACAAAAACGAGCAAGAAGCTGATTTTATTGAAATCGAGACTTGGAGAGGTACGGCGGAATATGTTTCAAAGTATTTTGACAAGGGAGATATGATCGACATAACAGGCAGACTTAAAACATATCGCTGGAAAGACGAGAACGACACAACACATTTCGGTACTTCTGTACTTGTTGAAAGCGTTGAATTTGCTCCAACAAATAACCGCAAAGCTGCCGAAAACAATTCAGACGCGCCGCCAGCGGCAGATACGTCGGCGCAGGATATTCCTGCCGCTTTTGAGGAATTTGAGGAAATTGCAGACAGCGATATGCCGTTCTGATAAGTTTAAATATTCATTCCCCAGTGTTGGTATTCCCCACTGGGGAATACTTTAAAATTATTCAGAGTGAGAAACGGTAAGCCTTAATCCGAGAGGCTGCATTATTTTTAAAACAGTTTCAAGATTTGGAACTGTTTTCAGCGTTTCAATTCTTGCAACGGAAGACTGCGGTATTCCGCAGCGCAAAGCAAGCTCCCTTTGACTAAGTCCGAGAGCCTGCCGCTGCTCAATTATAGCTCCGACAATAACGGCTATTTCTTCAATCTCCTCCATTTGTCGACGGCTGCTGTCATCAACGGACTTGACATAGTCTTTATAATCATTCCAAGTTTTCATAATGCTTTCTCCTTTCGGCGAAAATAATCATCGCGCTCGTTTTTAGCCTTTTGTATTTCGGCAGGCGGCGTTTTTTGTGATTTTTTTCTGAAACAATGAAGAAGTACAAAGGTATTATTGTCATAATAAAAATAAAAAATTCTGTTGTGACCCGGACGCAGCTCCCATATTCCGTCATCAATAAATTTTGTTATATTGTCGGGAAGATAAGTTCCTTTCTCTTGAAGCAGCTCTATACAAAGACTTATTTGCTTATACTGGATACGCGCGTCCTTATTTTTATGTGATTTTGCACGAAGTTCTTCGAGAAAATCCCAAATATCGCTTTTACCGTCAGACTTTTCGTAAAATTCGACCGAATACATTTTTGTGTCCCCTTTTTATTTTCTAATACTATGATAGCATAAAAGCTATCATTTGTCAATACCCCAATTCCCCACTGGGGAATAATTTAAAATCGGAGGTAAAAAATATGTTAAACCAAATCATAGGAAACACCGAGTATAATTCTATCAAAGAAAAAGCGTACATAAACGGTAAACAGGAAAATATTATGCAGCTCGCAGCGGAGCTTGACAAGGCGGGTATAAATTATTCGGGACGTGTCAGTGATTATCGTTCGGCGATAACCGTTGAAGCTGCCGACCGCGCAAAAACGCTTGAAATAATGAAAGGCGTACTTAACGCGGCTAAAGAAAAAACTCCTGCTGAAAATGTTGAAAAAAATATTATCGGAAACGCCGAGTACAGATATATCTCCAACAAACGTTACATTAGGGGCGAAACGGAAGCAATGCTGCGTACCGCCGACCGTCTGACAGCGGAGAATATTTCCTTTTCGGGCAGAATAAACGGCGATACCGTGACCCTTACCGTAAGCGGCGATGAAACGCAGGAACTTGTAAAAAAATATTTTGCGGAAGAAAAAAACAGGATAGAAAATGTTCAGTCCGCATATTTTCTTGCGCTTTCCTCCGACACATTTGAGGACGGTTATTATTTTTCCGAAGTCAATACGGCTACAGGCGAGGAAATAGCCCCCTACAGAAGCAGCTTCGGAGATATTTCTATGTTCGTATCGGTAGATTCCGCTGTACGCTATGCCGAGGGCGCGGGCGTAATGCTTTCCAATACCGATGAACAGCTTAACGAATGGCGCAGGATAGAAGCCGAGGCAGAAGCAGAAAAAGACCGTCAGCTCAATCTTTCACGCAGCCGCGAGATAATAAAGCTTCTGCCAATGACCGAAAAAGACGAATATGAAGAACATTTCGTTTTCCGCGATAACGCGATTGACTGGATCTATTTCAATCCAGACGGAGCAAACGGCGAGGGACAGTTTGTGCAGACCTCTCTTTATGCTGATGATTTGATTGCCGCCTATAACGCAAGGTCTGATACGGATAATTATAACAGGCTCGGTCAAAGTGCATTTATTGAGACAATTCAGAACGGCAGACAGACCGTTATAAATGCAGATACCGAGGAATTTGAACGCCTTGCGGATATTTTCATAAAGTCCCGCAGTAATGAAAATGTTATCGTTTCCGCGCCCCTTGTTTCGGGTAATAAGTATGACAGAAATTTTGAACGTATTATCAATCTGTTGGAAAATCATTTTGAGGACGTGCGGAAATACAAGGAAAACCACATTACCGAAGCAAGCGAAAATATTTCCGTAGAGGGACATATCGGAACGTGGTACGTTATAGCTGCCGAGGAAATAGAGGGTAAAAAGCTGTTTTTGCTTGAACACGAAAAATACGGGGACGAAGCTGCCAACATTATTATTGACGAGAATAAAAATCTTATTATGGCGGACGTTTGGAACGGATTTGACGATTATCGTTACAGTCTTGAATATGACGATGAAAAACAGTTTGTAAGCAGAGATTTTGCGGTCGAATTGTGGGAAAACGGGTTTACATTATTTATGAATGACCGTAACAGTGTGCTGCCTAAAGAAAGCGATGATACGAATATATTTGAACTGTTTACGGAAGAAAAAAATAATACTTTCTATGCCTTTAACAAGGACATTGTTCAGCAGCGGCTTTTGGACGATACCGTTACCTTGCTTGATAACTTTAATTCTGCTGCACAATATGAAGTACTCGGAACAGACAAAGAAATTGATACGGTTGAGGACTATGCAAAGGATATGTACAATGACGGCGAGTGCGCCTATGAATGGCGTGACGGACTTTCGGAATGGCAAAATATCTCTGCAAGTATTCTTTCGGGAAATACCGAATATCTCTATGCCTGGCTGAACGATCTGCCGCTTGAACTGCCGCACCTTGAAGAAAATCGGGACGTTTCAATTACGGAGGCTTTGAAGTATCTCGATAATTACGAAAAGCAGTATATGAATAAGCTTTTGTCGGCTGACGAATTGAAAAAAGGTACGCGCATTGTATATAACGACATAAATTGGGAAGTTGCCCACATCAATAATTATGTCCTTGCTCTCAAAAACCTTGACAGCGACAAGCAAATGAGCAGCCTTATTGTGGAAGATTGGCAGAATACCGTTACACGCAACAAGGTAAAATTTATTGAAGATAATTCCCCAGTGGGGAAAAATGTCCCCGATGAAAATCTTTCGCTTTCAGAGCAGCTTTACGAACTTGCCAAAAGAGAGCTTGCCGACTATGAAAACAGCCTTGATACCGCTGAAAAGGCAAAAGCGGCTGCATATGAACTGTCCGTCAAAAGGGACATTTTATCATACATAGAATACGACCTTGCGGAGGATATTACAGACCCTGACGTAGATACCGCTTGCAGGCGGCTCATATCGACAGGCTATCCCCTTGATTCTTTTTATCAGGATTGGCTGAAAAATGAATACGATAATCGTATGGAAGCTATAAGAATGACGGCGGCGGACACTTTCAGAAAAGAAATTCCGCAAGATTATAAACTTGAAGCGGACACCAAAGACTACGTTATTGACGGTCAGGAGGGAACATGGAGCGTAGTTAATCACACTGAAATAAACGGCAGACAGCTTTTTGAACTTGAAAGCGATAATTACGGCTACACGCCCGAAGTAGGACATATTATTGCAGACGTTGACGGAAGTGTTCTTGCCGAAAATGTTCACAACGGCTTTGAAAATTTCTATACTGACGAAAAGTCCCCAGTGGGGAATACCGATAAGAATTTTGAATTTACCGTTGTGACGTTCGAGGACGGCAGCGTTTACGTTGAAGCAGGAAAAATTGATGACAATAATATAACCTCCACCGCCGCATATGCGGAAATGCTGAAAGACAATTTTGACCCCAACGCTATTGAGGATTTGGACGATAATATAAAGGTCGAATATGCCGTTTACCATACTGGAAACGGTGAAGCGGTTATGCCCACAAGTGAAGAATTGGCTGAAATAAGAAATAATCTTGATAATTTTATCGGAGAAAAAGAACCTGTTTTCTCCGAAGAATCATATCTGCACCCTTGGGAAGAAGCCGATGATATTTTATTTGACCTTGATAAATACTGGCAGGAAAAGTCCGATTTCAGCAATGCTTTTAAATATCAAGCGGAAGAAAATCTTTACATAGTTCCTACTGAAAATCTTTCTCCTATCGCCGTTACGGAGGGCGGCATAAGACATTATGATACTTTGTCGGCAGTTACTCGGATAAAGCTGAAAGGCTGCGACTGGCTTGATACCTTTGACGCGGCTGTTGAAATGAATCGCAGAGGAATTAACTTTGATGATGTGGAAATGCTCAGAGCTACCCTTTCCTTTGAAGGCGGAAATTATTTTCAAAAGGATATTACTCCCGAACAGTTTGCAGCTTACAGAAAGAAAATCGAAGATGACCCGCAGAAATATGAAGATATCATTTATGATTACAAAAAATTTAAAGCTGAAAAGGAAAAAGGTCTTGCACAGGCACAGGAAGCTTTGGAAGATAATCTTGCCGAAGTGCTTAGCCATTCTGTAGCTCACGATGAACTGGAAGATATGTCAGAGAAAATTTTTACGGACAATATTGAGAAGAAAATTGAAATTGCAAAGTATTATATGAACGGCGGTTTTATGTATGACAGAAATGTTGGTATCGACATAAAAACATCTGATAATGACGTGTGTTTTTCTCTTGAAAACAGTTTTGAAATTACATATTCTTGGTCGGAAATTGCCGCCGCATATGAACAGGCAGCGATTAACGAAATGGAATGGTACTATACAAGCGGACACGTCTTGGAGGTATATAATGAAACGCTTGAAAAAGATACTGCTATTGGCGGCGATCTTGACGTACAGCTTGACAGAGCCGTTTTTACCGATTGGGTATCCGATATAATTGCAAGACAAAACAGCGTTAAAACGGCTTATGAAGCAAATGACAAGGCTTTGTTCGAGGGTACGGTACGCAGAGAAGTTGATAATTATTTCTATATGCATGTCTCTT
>CAMWVF010000102.1 GCA_947177545.1 uncultured Clostridia bacterium
AAATGTGTAGTATTTTTTCGCCGCTGTTTTGTAAATTCTTACAAAGGTTTCGTTATATTCCTTAAATTCAAGACTGTCAAGCCGCCAGCCGTACTCATCAGACCTTTCAAACCCGATAAACGCGTGGGGCGGCGGGTCAGCGGCGCTGTACGCGTACATTACGACCTCGGCGTAATTGCCATTATATGACATTACCCAAATATCGTCGGTACTTATATTCGTCATAACGCCGTCATAGCCGCAGCGTATGCAGAGCTGTCCGTCAACGGTCTTGTAGGGCGGAAAACCGAAAAGCGTGTTTTTATCGGAAAAAAGCTGCTCCCGAATATCCTCGTCGGAAAGATAATTCTCCGTAAAAAAATTACGCATATACTTTGTAAGCTCATCCTCATTCTGCGCTATATCCTTATTTATAAATGGCTTATATTGGAAATCTTCAATTACCTCAACAACGTTTTCCTTGTCGGTGTGTTCCTCGCTGTCATGTATCCTCCAGTCCGCCTGCAAAAGCTGCCTTGCAGTCTCAAGCTTTTCGGCAAATCCCAGAAGCTCGTTTTTTACGGTATTGTCCACCTTTACGGCGTTTGCGAAAGGGTTGTACACCGCAAGCTCTATATCCTGAGGCACAGGTTCGGGAGTCGGGACGGTCTCCGTTAAGGATACGGTCAGGGTCAATGAGGTGGTCTTTTCGGGGACTTTTGTCACGTCCCCCTCTCGCTGCTCCTTGCACGAGGTCAGCATAAGCAGTGCAATAGCAGTACCAAAAATTGCAAATTTTTTCATAATTTTATCCCCTCAGTATGTATATTGCAGCAAAGGAAATTCCTGCCGCAATATAATTGTAACATTATTTCACTCAAAATACAAGTTACAATAAGATTACAATTCGGTTACAAATCGGTAACAAGAGGCTTAAGTTCCTCAAACCGCCTGCCGAGAAATTCGCTCAAAGCCGCCGCGGGAATGGTTATAAAGAACCATATCACCGAGAACGGCAGGCATATCTGCCCGAAAAGATTGAACATCAGTCCCGAGTAGTCCCAGACGTCCCAACCGAGCCATAGATTGACAATGCACCCCGCTATAAACTCCAGCGCAGTTATGACAATAGCCCCGAAAAGGCATTTCATCAGCAGCGGCTCATGGGGACGAGCCGTGAACCTCCTGTACATTATCAGCAGGCAAAGTCCACCTGTCAGGGTCATGCTCCAATGGGTATAACCGCGGAAAAGCACCTCTATCAGCGAGTATATTGCTCCCCCGAAAAGAAAAAGTATAAGGTTTTCTATTGCTTTAGGCATATTTTCCCTCCATTGTGTACGTATTTGTACAAAGTACATTTCTATTATTTTGTTATAAAAATTACAGTATATTTGAGGTATATTCTGTTGACATTGCAAAGAAAAAATGGTAAAATAAAAATTGAACATTTATATTTGCCGCGGACATAAGTCCTGCGGAAGAGTACAAATTTCAGGGGAATTTTAAACAAAGGAATGTTTGGAATGTCAACCGAATTAACCATTGGAAAAACAGGTCTGGAGGAAGTTTTTGACAACGTAAGCGACAGCGATATCAGCGAGCTTGAGGACGTTATAAGGAATTTTGCTTCAAGAATGCAGATATACCGCGCAGGCATAAAGGAGATACGCACAAAGCTTGAAATACTGGACGAGGAGTTTCAGACAAAATATTCCTACAACCCGATACACAGCATTGAGTCGAGGCTGAAGTCTCCACAGAGCATACTGAAAAAGGTCAAGTCAAAGAGTCTGCCCGTGACTATGGAGTCGGTGGCGGCGAACATCACGGACGTCGCGGGAATACGGGTCATCTGCAATTATATTGACGACATTTACCGAGTTGCCGACCTGCTGACCAGCCAAAGCGATGTGACCCTTGTGCGGGTAAGGGATTACATAAAAAACCCCAAGCCGTCGGGATATAAAAGTCTCCATCTTATTGTGGAAATACCGATTTTTCTCTCCACGGGAGCGTACCCCATTCCCGTTGAAATTCAGATACGTACCATTGCTATGGACTTTTGGGCAAGCCTTGAGCACAAGCTGAAATACAAGACCGATAACGACGTTTCCCCCGATTTGCGGAAACGTCTGAAAATATGCGCGGACGAGATTTCCAAGCTGACAACGAAATGCAGGACATTCACACGACCATTCAAAAGCGCAACGGCATAGAACAGTAACTGTACGGCGGGAATTTCCTGCCGAAAAATAAAGCGAAAGGAGCGGCAATATGCGGCTAAAAGCCAATTTATATGTTTTGTCATTAATGTGCGCATTGCTGCTCTCTTCATGCGCAGACGGCGGCAGTGATGTCACTTCCGCGGCTTCGGAGCAAACTGTTACCGTCACGCCTGCGGACAGTTCCGCAGAGACGGAAGTTTCGGAAATTTCCGAGGAAATCACGCAAATAACGGAAATTTCCGAAAACAATACGGAAACGGACAGTATTTCTGAGACCGCGTCAGAGTCCGCTGTTTCAGGCACGGAGCAAGAATCGGAAACGGTTTCGGAAACGGAAAGCAAACAGACGGAAATTTCTCAAATAACAACGGAAATTTCAACAACAAAAGTGGAAACGGAAGCTCTGCAACCTACCGAAACTGCCGCTCCCAAGCCAAAGGCGGAGGTGGTCATACCCCAAATAAATATGCCCAAAACGGGCGATAAAGTCATTTCAGGGGACAACGCCGAGGCAGACTACAGCTGCGCCGCAGAGGGGTACATCTCGGCAATGTACAGTGGCAGCGCTTCCGCCGCAAAGGTGCGGATAACCTGCGGAGAGATACGTTACGACCACGATTTGACCCCGGGAAAACGGGAATTTTTCCCGCTTATGGGTAGCGGTTCCTACGATGTGAAAATTTACGAACAGTTTTCCGGCAACAAGTTTGCGCTTCTTGCGGAGGGTACTTTTGAGGTGAATATTTCCAGCAACGTTTCTACGTACCTTTATCCTAATAAATATGTGGATTTTGACAGCAATTCTGCCTGCGTGAAGAAGGCGGCAGAGGTTTGCGCTGGGATAACCGATGACGTGGAAAAAATCGCGGAGATTTTCAGCTACGTCACCGAAAATATTTCCTACGACAAGAGCCTTGCAGCGTCGGTGCAGAGCGGTTACGTGCCAAATCCCGACAGCACTCTTTCAAAGGGAACAGGCATTTGCTTTGATTACACCTCGCTTTTTGCGGCAATGTGCCGTTCACAGGGCATTCCGGCACGGCTTGTTATAGGTTACGCCGAGCCTGAGATATATCACGCATGGAACGAGGTCTACACCGAGGAAACAGGGTGGATAACTCCCGAGCTGTTTCTTAAAAAGAAAGGATATAATATTGCGGACGCGACGTTCTACGCAAGTAATTCGGACAAGGAGAAGATTTCTGCGTATATTTCAGATGACAGTAATTACTCGGCAATATATAGGTACTAAGTACAGTTAAGAAATATTTGCTAAATATTGATTGAATATTTGTGGATTGATTTTAAAATATTTATTAAATCAAGCAAACATTTACTGAAATTTATTCATTATATATGGAGGGACTGATTTTATATGGCAATAAAAATGCTTACGGACGAAGAGACCGCTTTTTTCTGCGAACAGCTTGCCATGCTTATGGAGGCGGGAATTCCACTTGCGGACGGTATGGCTGTAATTTCAGAAGAGGGCAGCGACCGCCGTTTTAAGGAGATTTCGGGTACTCTTGCCGAGTACATGAACGGCGAGGTCACTCTTTTTGACGCTATGGAAAAGGTTGGGATATTCCCGTCCTACGCCGTAAAAATGGTAAAAATAGGCTCGGTAACGGGTCGGCTTGAGGACTCCTTGAAGGGTCTTGCGGACTATTATTCAAGGCGGGCGGAGCTGCGGCAGACGGTGAAAAGCTCGGTTTCCCACCCGCTGATACTTCTTGCGATGATGACAGTTGTCGTCATTGTGCTGGTTATAAAGGTCATACCGATGTTTAGGGACATTTACGCACAGTTCGACGACAGCGCGGCGGCAATGGTGGACGAAAGCGTGTCATTTGCCTACAGTCTCGGAACGGTGGTCATGATAGTTCTTGTGGCGGTTTTGGCGGTAACGCTTGTTACGGCGGCGTTTATGCAGATACCATCGGCACGGCGGCGTCTGACAAAAATTTTCACAAATTTTGTTCTTACAAAGGGTCTGTCTGAATCTATGGCTATGTCAGATATTACCAACGCTTTGAGCATGATGGCAGAGTGCGGTATTTCACCCGAGCAGTCGCTGGAGCTTGCGGCGGGGCTTACGGAAAACAAAAATATTCTGTCCCGCATAAAGGGCTGTGAAAAAATGGTTCTTGACGGTGAGTATTTTGCGGACGCGTTGAAGTCCTCGGAGCTTTTGCCTGGGCTGTACGCCCATTCTCTTAAAGTGGCGTACAAGTCAGGCTCAATAGATTCCGCGTGGGAAAAGGTCAGTCTGCGTTTCAGCCAGGAGTGCGACAGGAAAATTTACGGCGCGGTTTCCTTTATAGAGCCTGCGATAATCGGTGTACTGGCAATAATTATAGGGTCGGTGCTGCTGACTGTCATGCTGCCGCTTATGGATATTATGTCCCATGTTGGGTGATTTGTTAATAAATATTCTGCAATCGCATAGCAAATATATAAAAAATAATACATAAAAAATCTGCAAAAATTCCACAGAAAGGAACTGCCGCATATGAAAAAAAGCGGGATAAACAAGACTTGGCTGCTGTCTGCGGCGTTGTTTGTGCTAATTGTTATATGGCTGCTTATATCAGTTGGAAACGCCGAGGAAGCCTCGGGGAAAAACCGTGCTGAGGCGCTTAGAAAATCGGTTATGAACGGTGCGGCGCTTTGTTACTCAATTGAGGGCGAGTACCCACGCGAGCTGTCATATCTTGAGGAAAATTATGGCGTGAACGTCAGCAGTGACATTTATATAGTACACTACGAATATTTCGGCGCAAACGTCAGTCCTACGGTCACAGTGATTGAAAGAGCAGGGGAGGGGAAACCATGAATATTGCGGATACGAAACGGCTTTCCGAAACCGTCAGCGCGGCGGGAAGCATGGTGCTTTTCCTGATTTTTACCGTGTGCTGTCTGGTAATTATTACCGTTGCGGCGACGGCTTACAAGCGCATTTCGGAAAATTATGACAACACGTTCAATTCTGCCGCTGCGGTGAGGTATGTGACTAACAAGCTCCGCTCCTGCGACAGCGCGGAAATTACCGAAAACGGAGATATTCTTATGGAGAGTGTTGGAATCAAAACTCTGATTTATGAGCGGGATGGCGTTTTGTACGAACGGCTTTTTTCCGCGGACCGCGAGGCTGTTCCCGAGGGCGGCGAAGCTGTTTTCAGTGCGGAGGGCTTCGAGGTCGAGGACTGCGGCGG
>CAMWVF010000103.1 GCA_947177545.1 uncultured Clostridia bacterium
GCCCTATAACGGACAAGTCCTGCGGGCTTCCGAGCTTGTGGGCAAGCAGGGCTTCGAGCTTGGCAGCGTCCTGGACGAAATTATCGACAAGGCTATCGCAAACAGAGGCTTTAAGATTTACTATCAGCCAATTTATTCTATTGCGGAGAAAAAATTTGTCTCGGCTGAGGCTTTGCTAAGGCTAAAGGACGAAACATACGGCTTCATTTCCCCAGAGCTATTTATCGTAGCAGCAGAGAGAAGCGGCGCGATACATAAAATAGGCGACTACGTTATGGATGAAGTCTGCCGCTTCATTGCCAGCGATGAGTACAAAAGGCTTGGACTTGAATATATCGAGGTCAATCTGTCGGTAGCACAGTGTATGTCCCCCGACCTTGCGGAAAAAATTCTTCACATCATGAGGCGGCACAATGTTTCTCCCGACTCAATAAATCTTGAAATTACCGAGACCGCAATGAGCTACGCCCAGAATACCATGACGGAAAATATCCAGCGTCTTTATGACGCGGGACTCAGCTTCTCACTGGACGATTACGGCACGGGCTATTCCAACATAAACAGGGTAGCCTCCCTGCCGTTGAAAATAGTCAAGCTGGACAAAAGCTTCGTGGACTCGGAGGGTAATCCCAAAATGTGGATAGTTCTGCAAAATACCGTAAAAATGATAAAGGACATGGATATGCACATAGTCGTGGAGGGAATAGAAACAAAGCAGGTACTGGAAAAGTTTGCCGGTCTGAAATGCGATTACATACAGGGTTATTATTTTTCAAAGCCAATACCCGAGGAAGAATTTGTGGAATTTATCCTTGCAAACATGAAAAAATAGGTTTGTCAAAAAGAGTGAAGGGAGGTCTGTAAAATGGAGTCAGTGTATTTTGATATATGCGCGTCTATAATATTGGCTGCTCTGATGTTTTCCGCGGTGTCGAGAAAAATGACAAACGGAATGGTCAATCAGATATTTATGTTTATTATCGCCATAAATTTTATTACGTCTTCGGTTGATGTATGGGCAGTCGCTATGGACAGGTCTCCCGACCCATGCGTTTACAGCATGGCTTCAAGATATATCTCCCACTCGCTGTATTTGTTCCTGCATAATTTTACCTCCGTAGTATATTTTGCATATATTATTTGTATCACAGACACGTGGCACCGCTTTAAGCGCAAACGTTTGCTGACAGGTATTGTTGCAGGTGCGTACGGTCTGCTTATTGTGCTTCTTGCGGTAAATCCGTTCACAAGGATAATGTTTTATTTTGACGAAAACGGTATTTACACAAGAGGCGTAATGTTCCCGCTGTTTTATTTGTACGCATTCTTTTTCATGCTGAGCGGAGTGATATGGCTTATAAAGTTCAAGCGGCTTTTTAATGCTGAACGGTTCTATGCGCTTCTGATGATGTTCCTTTTGGCAGCGGTCACGGTAATAATACAGTGGTTCAATCCGGATCTTCTGCTTGAAATGCTTGGCGCAGCGATAAGCCTGCTGTATATCACGGTCATGGTGCAAAGACCCGAGGATAGGGTGGACTCCGTTACGGGACTTCTGAAATATGAAGCATATGCGGCGGACATGAAAAAGAATTTTGCAAACGATAAGCACGTTACATCAATTATTACCAATATTTCCAATTTCAATGCTCTGAACAGTATGCTGAACTATGACGGAATAAACAGTCTGCTGAAAACAATTGCGGACATTATCACCGCAATAAACAGAGACCTAAAAGCCCATGCCGAACTGTACTATCTTGACAGGGGACGCTTCAGGGTAGTACTGAACACCGACCAGGCAGAGCTTATCTATCTTATATCGGAGAAGATAAATTTCGTTCTAAGAAAGGGCATAAGCTTCAACGGAATGGAGCTTAACCTTATAGCCTATGTATGCATAACAAGGTGTCCCGAGGACGTTCCCGACTTCAAGACACTTATGCTTTTCGGCAACGATATACATAACCGTACACCCTATACGGGACAGGTGCTGCGGGCTTCCGAGATAGCGCAGAAAAGTCCATTCGGGCTTGGCAACGAGCTGGATGAAATTATCGACAGAGCTATCACTGACAGAAGCTTTATGGTCTACTATCAGCCAATTTATTCCACCGCGGAGAAGCGTTTTGTTTCAGCGGAAGCTCTGCTTAGATTAAAGGACGAAAAGTACGGCTTTATACCTCCCGACCTGTTCATAGTTGCGGCGGAAAGAAGCGGAGCGATACACAAAATAGGCGACTTCGTTATGGAGGAGGTCTGCCGTTTTATCGCCGGCGAGGAATTTAAAAAGCTTGGACTGGAATATATCGAGGTGAACTTGTCGGTTGCACAGTGTATGTCCCCCGACCTTGCGGATAAAATTCTTGGCATAATGGAAAAATACGGAGTTTCCCCCGATAAGATAAATCTTGAAATAACCGAAACAGCGGCGGATTACGCCCAGAATATAATGACGGAAAATATTGACAGGCTATACAGCGAGGGTTTTTCTTTCTCGCTGGACGACTACGGCACGGGCTATTCCAACATAAACAGGGTAGCGTCCCTGCCGCTGAAAATCGTTAAGCTGGACAAAAGCTTCGTGGCTTCCGAGGATAATCAGCGAATGTGGATAGTCCTGCGTAATACGGTAAAAATGCTTAAAGCAATGGATATGCACATAGTGGTCGAGGGCGTTGAGACAAAGCAGCTTGTGGAAAAATTTGCGGATATGGAGTGCGATTACATACAGGGCTACTACTTTTCAAGACCAATTCCCGAGGAAGATTTTGTTAAGTTTGTTGCGAATAGCTTGTCATAAGCCGTCATTTTGCACGAATATTACTAAACTTGTATTGACAAAGTCGACATTTTATGCTATAATAGTAAAAGCTTCCATTACAGCAGGTAATTTTTCACATTTCGGCAGAAGAGAAATCCACTTTTCCGGTACCTGAAAAGTTTCTTTCCTGTATGGCTTGCGGAGTTTTGTCCCACGTTCGGTACAGACTCTTTTTATCCGTCCCCGAGTCTGCATAGGGGGCGGTACTTTTTTGCGTGGAACGTCCTGCGTCAGCCTGTAACGCAGTACCGGCAAAATGTCGCCCTCAATTTTAAATATGGCGAATCTTTATTCTGTTAAAGCCTCCCCAATTGGGTTGAGTGAATGATAATAAATATTAAATTAATAGGCAAGAGGCAAGATTACGGTAAACCGTTTCTTGCTTCTTGCCTCTGTATTTCTTGCTTCTCTAAGCAAATGGGTCTTGGGACTTATTTTCTGTTTTCAAAGGGTACAGCGCAAGGGTGTTGTCAACCGTGTTCACAGTGCCGAGAAATACCTCCCGTTCGGAGTGGTACCCCTGTTCGTGAAGCTGCTTTTCAAGCCACACCTTGTTGTTGCCCGTCATTTTCAGATTTGCTTCGCTTATGTGACCGTCCAGAATAACGTTTACCATAAGCTTCTGCTGTGTAGGACTTAACTGCATATCTGCGGGAGTGAGAGATCTCGCATTTTCGGCAGGCAGAATGCTTACCGCGCCGTTGTACTCAAAAACAGCCGTCTGAATGTCCGCAAGGTCAAAGTATCCCTGATTGCGGCAGTGGGTGAGAAAATCACTTATGTCGATGCGGGCTTTGCGGAAATTTTTTCGGTAAAGCTTGCCGTTATCAAGAAGTATAAGGGGTCTGCCGATAATTATCTTTCGTGCGTTCATAGACTTCCCCGTTACAACGGAAACCAGGTAAGCAATAACGGCGTATATCACCATTGCGATAATGCAGTACTCCGGATTGTCAAGCTCAGTAGCAAGCTCTGCCGCAATGGAGCCTATCGAAATACCGATGATGTAATCGAACATACTTAGCTGGGAAACCTGCTTGTTGCCCATAAGCTTCGTCAGCACAAATAGTACCGCAAGGCTGACAACAGAGGTCACAGCAACTTTTATCAAATCCATTTTATCAGTCCTTTGATTTTATTTGATATTTATCGTACCCATTTTGCCGCGGGTTATTCCGCGGTTTCGCCGCTTATTTTCGATATAAGACTGTAGCTCAGCCTGTTAATGCTGTCAAAATCAACAGCGTCGATGTAGTACGCTTCAAGACCGTCATGCTCTGCCTTGGCGTTCACAAGGGAGGAAACGGCTTCCGTAAGAAGATTTTTTGCGGCGGACTCGTTGAATTTTATTCGGGATTTTTTTGCGGCGGCAATGTTTTTGTCGTAAAAACGTTTGAAATTTATAGGCTGCTTTGCGGAAATAACAAGGCTGTTTATTGGATTTGCGGAGAAAATTGCAATTTTAAGCTCGGGGACGAGAATATGCTCAAATGCGTCTTCGTTGTGGAGAGTGCAGAGGCTCACGCTTACGTCGTAGCCTTTTTTAACGGCAATTTCAGTAAACTCCCGCAGGAATTTTTCAGACCCTGCATAGAACCTGTCGTTTAGAAGATAGGAGGTGTATCCCTCCGGGACGTAGGTGATATAGCCCTTTGGAGTAAGGGCGGACAGCTGTTTAAAGCTAACCTTGCCGTCGCAGTCGGCTTGCTTTTTGGGCAGTATTTTTTTGGAAAATCTTGCAATAAAGCCCTCCAGCTTTTCGCCGTCCAGAGCAGTCTCGCCTATTTGAGCAGTGTCCCCCGAAACCGCGGCAAGTGCGGTGATGGACCTGCGGCAGCGGGCATGGTACTGCAAATAATCGGCAGTTGCGGAAATAATTCCCTCCTTTGCCTTGCGAAGACTGCTCTCGTCCCAGTACGCCCCCAAATCGAGTATCTGCTGGACAGCCCCGGGATACTCGGGGTCGAAGCAGTGGGGAGCAGTGCCGTCCACAAAAATGGTCTTGTGTTCAAGAAAGATAACAGCGTCCAGAGAGTCGGGGTCGCTTGAGCAGTGGTAAATTTCTTTTTTTTCGTCCGGAAAAGCCTCCGCCAGCCTTTTCATAAGGGAGGATTTTCCTGTCCCGGGACCGCCCTTGATTATGTAGGTATGAAAGGCGGGGTCGGCGATATATTCGCCGAAATGCGTACGGAAACCGCTTGGAGAGGCTCCGCCGAGAAAGCAGGTCAAACAGTTCATCTTATCAGCTCCATATCAGAATTTTTACAATACACTACAGCCTTGTTCCTTTGCGAGACTGCTATAATTGTGTCGTTGTATTCTATATTATGATTTGGGCGGTTTTTTGTGAAAAAAGGCTCCTGCGGGTAACGTACTTCTGCGACGTTGCTTTTCGGAGAAATATACCTACAAATTTAGTATGCATTGGGGTATGTAGCAGTATTTTACAAATATGCAATATGCTTTATTAACAAAAAATTAACTTGTTATTTAGCTAAACATACGAATTACGCCCAAAACCCTTTATCTTTTAAACAATATGTGAT
>CAMWVF010000104.1 GCA_947177545.1 uncultured Clostridia bacterium
CACTACCGCCGTTGTCGCTAAAAGCAGATTGGTGTTGTTGACGATTGCCGTATGCTTCATTCCGGCGGCGGATTCTATCTCGTACATGAGGGACAGAGCCTCCTCCGCCGTGCTTGTGAGAAAGCGGCGGCAGTTCACCACATAGAGCATCGCCAAGTCCCCAACAAAGGCGGAAAATGCCTTTTGGTAACGTCCCAAAGCGATAGCCCCGGCATCGTCGCCGCCAACGTCTATAATAAGGTAGCCGTTTTCGGTCGCGATACGTTCCAAGTCAAAGGATATGGCGGGAATGTCCAGATTTGAATTTGCGTACAGGGGAGCAACAAGCCCTATATTTTTGCTGCCGAAAAGCTCCCCGAAATCGGCGGAACGGAAGTATGGATTGACAATATCAAGATCCACCACCGTTACCTTTTCGCCGCTTTCCGCAAGCCTGACGGCAAGATTTGCGGAAAAATTTGTCTTTCCGCTGCCGTAATGTCCCGTAACAATGTTTATTTTTTTCATATTCTTAATACCTTTAGTATATTTTTCGCTGTATATACATTCTGTATTTCAGCGCAGGGTAGGATAAACCCGCATGACTACCCGCTATTCGACAGATATTATATAATAGTATACGGGCTGACCGCCGTTTATGAGCATAACCTCGGCGTTGTCAAATTTCTCCTTAACACGGTTGTAGACCTCCCGCGCCTTTTCCTCTGAAACGTCCGCGCCGTAAATAAGCGTGATATAGGACGAACTGCCGTTCATAAGCTTTTTGGTAAGCTTATACGCCGCCTTTGAAACGTCCTTTTCGGTAAAGGCAAGCTTTCCACCCGAAAGTGCAAGTATCTCGCCCTGCTTTATCTCGTGTCCCTCGAAATCGCTGTCACGCGCGGCAAATGTTACCAGTCCCGTAGCAACGTTATCAAGACTCTTTGTCATGTTGAGACGGTTTGTGTCGAAATCAGCGTCGGGGTCGAAATTCATCATTGCGGTAATTCCCTGCGGGATCGTCCTTGACTGGAGTACGCAGACCTTTCTGTCTGCAAGCTTTACAGCCTGCTCCGCCGCCATGATTATATTTTTATTGTTTGGCAGGACGAAAACCGTCTCCGCTGGGACAGCCATAACTGCCTGCAAAATGTCGTCCGTTGAGGGGTTCATGGTCTGACCGCCACGGACAATACAATCCGCACCGAGATTGCGGAAAAGCTCCTCAATACCCGCTCCGCTTGCGACTGCAACAAACCCGAAAGGCTTTTCTGGAGCGGCGGGCGTAAAGCTCTGCTTTTTGGCAGCGGCAGCTTCCTTTGCCTTGTTTTCGTGCTGATAACGCATATTATCTATCTTCAGATTGATAAGGGAACCGAACAGCAGTCCCTCCTCGATAGCCTGACCCGGGTGCTCGGTGTGGACGTGTACCTTTATAATATCGTCGTCGTCAACCGCAACAACGCAGTCGCCGATAGTTTCCAGAAAAGCCCTTAAAAGCGCCGTATCCTTGCAGTCCGCGGCTTTGCGGACTATAAATTCCGTGCAGTAGGTGTGAGTTATCTCCTCATCAAAATCGCCAACTATAGTTGGGTCAGCCACGGAAACAGTCTCAGTTTTGGGAGCGTCCAGCGGCTTTACCGGAGCATTACCCTTAAATACCTCAAGCATGGCTGTCCAAATCACGTACAAGCCCATGCCGCCTGCGTCCACGACCCCAGCTTTTTTCAGCACGGGCAGCAGGTTCGGGGTATTGTCCAAAGCCGACTTTGCCTCCTCGCAGACGCCGCCCCAGAATTCCGCAACGTCCTCAGAAGAACCGACTGTACGCTTTGCCTTTTCCGAAGCAAGCCTTGCAACGGTCAAAATAGTACCCTCGGTGGGGGACATTACCGCCTTGTACGCACCCTCCACTCCAAGCTCCAGCGCCTTGCAGAAATCCTCGCAGGAAACCTCGTTCTTTCCCTTGAAGCCCTTTGCAAAGCCTCTGAAAAGCAGGGAAAGAATTACCCCCGAATTGCCCCTTGCCCCTCTCAAAAGTGCTGAAGCGGCAACCTCGGAGACCTGCGCCGCTGTGGCAGTGTCCTCCATAACGTTAAGCTCGCGGAGGGCGTTGCCCATGGTCATGGACATATTTGTACCCGTATCGCCGTCGGGTACGGGGTAAACGTTCAGCCTGTCGACTTCGCCTTTTTTATTTGCAATGGAGACCGCGCCCGAAATAAACGCGTCCTTTAAAATTTTACCTGTTATCATTTTGCTCACCGCTCCAACGGCCGGACTTCACTTTCAGACAGCACTCGAAACCTGCACAAGTCCGTACAAATGCCAAACGGAGCATACTCCTTTCAACGCCTATTTATGACCTTATTATGATTTCATTCCGTCAATGTAAACGGTAATTTTACCCACCTCGAGACCTGTTTTTTCCTCGATAGTGTAACGAATTTTATGAACAAGGCTATCGGTAACGGCAGAAATATTCGTGCCGAAAACAACTGTGATATGGAGTCCGATAACAAGCTTGCCGTTTCGGGTACTGAGCTTGACACATTTTTTTCTGCCAATCTCAGCCTTTTTGAAAATAGAAATAAGACCCCGCCTTTTCTCTGCGGTATTAAGCCCCACCACGCCGAAGCAGGTAGAGGCGGTATAGCCTATCAGG
Source organism: uncultured Clostridia bacterium (assembly GCA_947177545.1). Classification (GTDB taxonomy): domain Bacteria; phylum Bacillota; class Clostridia; order Oscillospirales; family Ruminococcaceae; genus RGIG8773. The sequence continues at coordinate 2,645 of CAMWVF010000104.1, forward strand.
GAAGTGAGGTACTCCTCGGATATACCGATAGTTCCAAGATGATTTTCAACAGTCAGCATATTGCACGGCTCCTTTTAAAACATTTGAGTTTATACACATATGTTATTATTATACCATATTTCTTTGTTTATTTCAATACAAATCGTTAAAATTCATTAAAAAAGTCCGACACCGCGTTTAAAACGGTATCGGACAGAAATTTCTGTTAAATTTTTCTAAATAAAAATTTCTCCTTTGAGGTAAAGTACCGCCTTGCCAGCTATCTTGACAAAGCCGTCCCCCAATTCGCAGTAAAGCTTGCCGCCCCTTTGTGAAAGCTGCTCCGCTTCAAGGACTGTTTTCCCAAGCTTTTCGCTCCAGAGCGGCACAAGACTGCTGTGCGCAGAGCCTGTGACAGGGTCCTCCAGCTTTAGCTCGGGACAAAAAAATCTTGATACAAAGTCCGCATTTTCGCCCTTGGCGGTAACAGAAATACCCAGCCACTTGTCAAGCTTTCCAAGCTTTTCATAGTTTGGAGAAAAACTTCGTACCGCCTCTTCGTTTTCAAGAACGGCAAACAAATCACGCCCCGAATAAATCTCGTTGGGGACAAGTCCCAACGCTTCGGTAATTTCAGCGGTTACTTCAATTTTTGGGGGAACTCTTTCGGGAAATCGCATTTCGTATAATTCACCATTACGTCGGACAACAATTTCGCCGCTTACCGTAAAAAAACGCACCTCGTCCAAGTACGGCTCAATATAATTCATAACAATAAAAGCCGAGGCAAGGGTTGCGTGACCGCAGAGGTCTATCTCAAACAGCGGTGTGAACCACCTTAAACCGTACTTTTCTCCGCATTTTACAAGGAAAGCCGTTTCAGAAAGATTATTTTCAAAAGCTATTTTCTGCATTAATTCTGCGGACATCTCCGTGTCGGAAACGCATACTCCCGCCGGATTTCCCTTGAAAATTTCCTCCGCAAAAGCGTCGGCGACGTAGTATTTCACAGACTCAATCCTCCTCAAAATCAAGGTCGTACAGATCAAGCACCGCGTTTATTTCAGCATAGCGATAACCCTGCCGCAGCAGTGCGTTTTTCACCTTTTTCACGCCCTTTTCATCGGTGAGGTAACGCTCGTATTTCCGCTCCACAAGCTCCTCCAATCTGGAAAAGCTTTCCTCCTCATCGGCGTAAGGTTCGGTGACTGCCTCGATAATGCTGTCGGAAAGTCCGCGGCGTTTAAGCTCCTGCTTTGCCTTGAACATACCCACACGCTTTACCTCGAAAAGCTGTCTCGCAAGGGACTCCCCGTACCGCCTGTCGTTGATGAGCCGCAGCTCTGCCATGTTTTTACAGACCCTTATGCATATGTCCTCGTCATAATTTTTTTCCAGCTTTTTGTAAAGCTCCACAAAGCTGTAGTCCCGCACGTCCAGCAGGTACAACGCCCGCTCCCGCGCCCTGCGGTAATCGTTTGCGGCGACGATCTCCTCCACCGCCTCGGGGGGGACGTTTATTCCCTCTTTTAAATGGTACTCGGCAAGAATTTTTTCGTGTATGTAGATACGCTCGCCGTCGTCAAAAATTACGCACATGGTGCTGCCCTTGTATTTGGATATTTCTGTAATTCTCATAATTATTTAACGGGAGTAAATTCCTCAAAATCGTCGTCAGCATCAATAATAACGTCAACTGCGGACTTTTTGCCCTTTGTTTTTTTCTCGGGGACTTCCTCCGCGGGAGCGTCCTCGTAGCTTGCCTCCGCGTAACCCTCCGCCTCGGCAGCAGCGTCCTGAACGGCTGCATCTTTCTTGCTCTTTTTGGAAATAAGCACCACTTCTGCGGACTTCTCCTTTATCTGCGCCTCTATTTCCTTCATGGTGTCGGGATTTTCAGAAAGCCATTTCTTGGTATTTTCACGTCCCTGACCTATCTTGTTGCCATTGTAAGAAAACCATGCGCCGCTTTTGTTGATAATGTGCAGATCTGTGGCAATGTCCACAACCTCGCCCGTTCGGGAAATTCCTTTGCCGAACAGCATATCGAATTCCGCCTCTTTAAAGGGCGGGGAGACCTTGTTTTTGACTACCTTGCACTTTGTCCTGTTGCCTACTATATCGGAGCCGACCTTAATTGCCTCGCCCTTGCGGACTTCAATTCTCACCGAACTGTAAAATTTCAGCGCGCGTCCGCCCGGGGTGGTCTCGGGATTGCCGTAAATTACGCCGATCTTCTCACGCACCTGATTGATAAAAATTGCAACACAGTTTGATTTTGAAATTACGGACGTAAGCTTTCTCATAGCCTGTGACATAAGTCTTGCAAGCTGACCCACGTGAGTGTCGCCCATTTCGCCGTCAATTTCGGCTTTTGTGACCATTGCGGCAACAGAGTCAAGGACGATAACGTCCAGCGCTCCCGAACGTACCAGAGCCTCCGCAATTTCAAGAGCCTGTTCGCCGCTGTCAGGCTGAGAAACCAGCATATTGTCAATGTCAACTCCCAATGCCCGTGCGTACACAGGGTCGAGAGCGTGCTCAACGTCAATAAAAGCCACCTCGCCGCCGATCTTCTGCGCCTCGGCAACTATCTGCAATGCCACCGTGGTCTTGCCGGAGCTTTCGGGTCCGAAAACCTCAACAATTCTTCCGCGGGGAACGCCGCCGATACCGAGGGCAAGGTCAAGGGTCATTGACCCCGTCGGAATAGCGTCCACATTATAATCC
>CAMWVF010000105.1 GCA_947177545.1 uncultured Clostridia bacterium
TAATAGAGTTATAGCAATTTAAAAACGCTGTGACCGGGCATAGTAGCCGAGGGAACAAAGGACAGTCCAGAGAGAACGGTAAAATTATTTTTGCTGAAAGCCGTTTCGTCCTCCCGAAGTGAAATTCACCTGCGAGCGGTCCCGCTGAACGCTTTTGCAAGTAGGTCGGAACGTGGAAGCCGCGTTAAGGCGGAGAGGATAATTGTCCTTAGTTTATGAAAATATGGGTGGTTTATAAGCAGAAATTTTTCTGTCCCGTTTTCATGACGGGACAGTTTTTTATTATATTCGGCAATCTGTATGGGCATCTTGTATTCGCCCCACATGGTATGCTGAAACGGAAAGGATCGGATAACATGAAAGAACAGCTTGAAAAAATCAAACAGCTTGCGGAAAAGGAGCTTGCGGAATGCAGTGCGGCGGACACCCTTGAAAATCTGCGTGTAAAGTATCTGGGCAAAAAAGGCGAGCTTACCGCAATTTTAAAACAAATGGGAGGACTTTCCGCGGAGGATCGTCCAGTTGTAGGTCAGCTTGCAAACACGGTGAGAAAAAGTATCGAGGACAAGCTTGCTGAACGTACCGCACAGCTTAAATCGGAGCTTGCCGCAAAGAAGCTTAAAGAGGATACTATCGACGTTACTCTCCCGGGAAAAGCTCCTGCGGTTGGACGTCTGCACCCACTTACAGCCACATTGAACGAGGTAAAGGAGGTCTTCCTCGGTATGGGATTTGAGGTTGTTGAGGGACCAGAGGTTGAGACCGACCACTACTGCTTTGAGGCATTGAATATGCCTCCTCATCACCCCGCAAGAGACACGCAGGACACTTTCTATATAAATGATAACGTGCTGCTGCGTACGCAAACGTCCTCGGTGCAGATACGAACAATGGAAAAGAAAAAGCCTCCTATCCGTATTATATCCCCCGGACGTGTTTACCGTTCCGACACGGTGGACGCAACTCACTCTCCCATTTTCCACCAAATTGAGGGACTTGTTATCGACAAGGGCGTTACAATGGCTGACCTTAGCGGTACTTTGGAGCTGCTTATGAAGAGGCTTTACGGCGAGGACTGCAAGATACGTCTCCGTCCCCACCATTTCCCATATACAGAACCGTCAGCCGAGGTTGATATAATGTGCTTCAATTGTCACGGCGAGGGCTGCCCCATGTGCAAGGGCGAGGGTTACATCGAGCTTCTGGGCGCGGGTATGGTACACCCAAAGGTGCTGGAGGACTGCGGTATTGATCCTGAGGTGTACAGTGGATTTGCGTTCGGTATCGGTCTGGAGCGTATCACTATGGGGCGTTATGAGATTAACGATATGCGGTTGCTTTATGAGAATGATATGAGATTTCTCGGGCAATTCTAAACGGTGAAAATGATATGACTAACGGAAATGAATACAGAGGAAAAACAAAGCTTGGTATCATCGCAGCGTTGTGCGCTGTATTTTCAATTTGGCTGGCGATAGCTTCCAAAACCGTGCTTGCGGCGGTTGTGATGATAACACTTGCAGTATTTCTTTTTATCGGCTTCAGAGCGGCTAAATATATTTTTATTGTACTTCAATTTACAAGAGGTTTTTTGCTGCAACAGCACTTACGGCGCTGCTGCTAAGTACGGAGGGAGTTTCTTTTTCGGAAATACTTTACTATATTTTATATTTGATTTACGCAGTTGTCAGTATTGTAATGCTGTTTGCTGACAAAGACATACGGGAATTTTACAGAAAATAATTTTCAGGAGGTACTAAAATGAATTTATCAATGAAATGGTTAAACGACTATATAGACACAGGCGTGTCGATAAGTGAGTTCTGCTCCGGCATGACCATGAGCGGCTCCAAGGTCGAACGCTGGGAAACCGAGGGAGCGGAAATAAGCAAGGTCGTTGTGGGCAAGCTTCTTTCCGTTACCCCTCACGAAAATTCCGACCACCTTGTGGTTTGTCAGGTGGACGTGGGTCACGCGGGAAACGGCGAGCCTATTCAGATAGTTACAGGTGCGCCAAATGTTAAGGCGGGGGACATCGTTCCCGTTGCTATGGACGGCTCTACTCTTCCGAACGGTGTGAAAATAAAAAAGGGCAAGCTCCGCGGCGTTGAGTCCAACGGTATGCTTTGTTCTCTTGGTGAATTGGGACTTACTACCCATGATTTTCCATACGCTATTGCGGACGGAATTTTCATTATGCAGGAGGAAGATGGCTGCCCGCCATTTGAACTGGGTCAGGACATTCACGAGGCTATAGGACTTAATGATACCTCCGTGGAGTTTGAGATTACCTCAAACCGTCCCGACTGCCTTTCCGTTATAGGTCTTGCACGGGAAGCACATGCTACTTTTGACAAGCCCTACACCGTTAAAACTCCCGAATTCAAAGGCATTGACGGGGACATCAACTCCATGCTGAAAGTTACCATACACAACAAGGAGCTTTGTCCAAGATATATTGCAGGCGTGGTAAAAAATGTAAAGATAGGTATGTCCCCCCGTTGGATGAGAGAAAGACTTCGTGCAAGCGGTGTACGTCCCATAAATAATTTTGTTGACATCACAAACTATGTTATGCTTGAATACGGTCACCCAATGCACGCCTTTGACATTCGCTACATTGACGGCGCAGAGATAAACATTCGTAACGCTAAGGACGGCGAGACTATCACCACTTTGGACGGCGTTGAGCGTACTCTTAAAAAGGAAATGCTGGTTATTGCGGACGCTAATAAGCCTGTTGCCGTTGCAGGCGTAATGGGCGGCGAGTACAGCGGTATTATGGACGACACGGTGGACGTGGTTTTCGAGGCTGCCTGCTTTGACGGAGCTTCCGTCCGCACCACCTCAAAGGCTCTCGGTATGAGGACGGACGCTTCCGCACGCTTTGAAAAGGGTCTTGACCCGCAGAACGCTTACCCAGCTATTATGAGGGCATTCCAGCTTGTTGAGGAGCTTGGCTGCGGCGAAGTCGTAAAAACAATAATTGACGCGGATTACTCCGACAAAACGCCAAAGGGCGTGGAGTTTGACCCCGTATGGATAAACAATTTCCTCGGCACTGATATTTCAGAGGATGTTATGAGAAGCTGCCTTGAAAAGCTTGACTTCAAGCTCGAAAACGGCATGGCGTACGCTCCCACGGTAAGAATTGACATTGAGCGGAAGTGCGACATTGCGGAAGAGATAGCGAGAATTTACGGCTACAACAACATTCCCAAAACCATTATCAGAGGAGTTGCGGAGGCACAGCTTTCCGAAAAGCAGAAATTTGAGCGGAACATCTGCAATACAATGGTAGCTTTGGGCGCATATGAAATTACAAATTATTCCTTTATCAGTCCAAAATATTTTGACAAGATACGTCTGCCCGAAGACAGTCCTCTGCGGAACACTGTTGTTATCACAAACCCGCTGGGTGAGGATACTTCTGTTATGAGAACTACTCTTCTCCCATCTATGTGCGAGGTAATGGCAAGGAATTACAACAGCAGAAACGCGGCTGTTTGCCTGTTTGAACTTGGCAACGAGTACCTCCCCAACGGAGGTGAGCTTCCCGAAGAGCCTATGCGTTTAAGTATCGGTATGTATGGCAACAACGCCGATTTCTATACTATAAAGGGCATTGCCGATGCTTTGCTGAAAACCGTTGGCGTTGAAGATGTTGAGTACACTGCTTGCTCTGATTCCGCTGTTTTTTCAGAGGCAAGCTCATTCCACCCGGGCAGATGTGCCGTAATCACAAAGGACGGCAAGGCTGTTGGAATTGTCGGCGAGCTTCACCCCGAGGTGCTGGAAAATTACGGAATAGGCGTAAAGGCTTACGCCGCAAAGCTGAACGTTACCGAGCTGCTGCCAATGGCGAATGCAGTAAAGGTGTTCAAGCCCCTGCCGAAATTCCCCGCTACAACGAGAGACCTTGCAATAGTATGTGACGAGTCCCTGCCTGTTGCGGAGCTTGAAAAGGCGATCAAAAAGGCTGTTGGAAATATCCTTGAGACCGTCACACTGTTTGACGTGTACCAAGGAAAACAAATCGCCGAGGGCAAAAAGTCTGTTGCGTATGCAATTTCAATGCGTTCCCACGAGGGCACTCTCACTGACGAGCAGGCGGACGCCGCTGTCAAGAGGGTACTGAAAGAGTTGTCCACGCTGGGCGCGGAACTCAGAGCGTAAATAAAACGTACCTAAAAACTAAAGCCTGTCGGGTCAATGCCGACAGGCTTTTTTATGCTGAAAATATAATCGGGACGGCAGATACAAACCGTCCCGAAAAATTATTTAGTTGTAACGGAAACCGCCGTTGAAGCCTTGCCAGGAATGTATTTCCCGCCCAAAACATCAAGAGCAGCAACGCGGAAGCTGTATTCCGTGCCGCTTTCAAGCTCAATAACGGTACATTTTGTGCTTTTCACGCTTTTGTATGACTTGTATTTCTCTGTAGCAGGGTCGTACATATATACCCTGTACCCTATCGCGCCCTCGACTTTATCCCATGTCAGGACGATTTTATTTGTGTCCGCTTCTCCTGTGACGTTTTCGGGAGCGGGGAGCTTCTGCGGCATTGATTCGGCGGTGTAGCTGTAGCTTATGCCGTTGTTTGCGGCGTACCGCTCCGCATATGAGCCGACGGTCAGGGTCATATTAAGCACCTTTTGGGTGACCCTTTTTTCGGCTTTGTCCAGTCCCGCAAGCTTTGCGGGATAAAAGGAGGTCTCGCCGTCAGCCTTGGCGTACTCCAATTTGCCGTCGGCTGCGGCTCTGCCGTACATATAGCCCATTATGTACTCACCGTCAAAAACCGCTGGTCCCGGAACTGTTATCTTTGAAAGGCTTGCACAGTTCAGAAACGCGCCCGTGTAAAGAGTTCCCGTATCGGCAGGCATATTTATGGACGTTAGTCGTATGTCGTTCATGAAAGCATACTCTCCCACAAGGTCAAGCTTGGCATTTTTGTCGGAAAATTTCACCGTTTTAAGGTAGGGACACCCTGCAAATGCGTAGCAGCCTATGCCGCCGTCGCCGTCCTCGCGACCTACGTTTCCGCCGAATGTGACGGTTTCCAGAGAGGTGCAGCCGTAAAAAGCATAGCCCCCCATGCCGTCGATGTCGCCCTCAAATTTCACGGACTTCAGGTTGCTGCAATAGGAAAAGGCGTTGTTGTCCACCCAGTACCAGCAGGTATTGGGTATGGTCACGCTTGTTATGTCTGTGTTGCCCGAAAAAGCTTTTTTGCCTATCCATACAACGTCCGAGGGGATAGTGATATCTCCGCCGCTGCCGTTGTAGCCTGTGATATATCAGTCTCCGTCGTCGTCGGTCTTGCTAACCAAGCCATCGGCAG
>CAMWVF010000106.1 GCA_947177545.1 uncultured Clostridia bacterium
ACACTATCTGGTCCATTAACTCCGCTTACGGCGGAAACGTTCTTCTCGGCAAGAAGTGCTTCGCGCTCCGTATTGCTTCCTACCAGGGCAAAATGGAGGGCTGGATGGCTGAACATATGCTTATCCTCGGCGTTAAAAAGCCCAACGGAGAGGTTAAGTACATCACAGCTGCATTCCCCTCTGCCTGCGGTAAGACAAACCTTGCTATGCTTATTCCTCCCGAGGGATACAAGTCCAAGGGCTATGAAGTATTCACCGTCGGCGACGATATCGCTTGGATGAAGCAGGGCGAGGACGGCAGACTTTACGCTATCAACCCCGAGAACGGCTTCTTCGGCGTTGCTCCGGGTACTAACGCTAAGTCCAACTACAACGCTCTTGCGTCCACAAAGAAGAACACTATCTTCACAAATGTTGCTCTCAACAACGACACCAACACAGTTTGGTGGGAAGGTCTTGATAAGAATCCTCCCGTTAACGCTACTGAATGGAAGGGCGCTAAGGTAAACGGACCCGAGTTCGTTGCAGGCGGCGAGAAGCTTGCTCACCCCAACTCCAGATTTACAGCTCCCGCTGAGAACTGCCCATGCATTTCCCCCGAGTTCAACAATCCTCAGGGCGTGCCTATCTCCGCTATCATCTTCGGCGGCAGACGTGCTTCCACAACTCCTCTTGTATATCAGTCCTTTGACTGGGTACACGGCACATATATGGGTTCAGCTGTATCTTCCGAAACAACAGCGGCAGCAACAGGCGCAGTAGGCGTGCTCCGTCACGACCCCATGGCTATGAAGCCCTTTATCGGCTACAACGTAGGCGATTACTGGAACCACTGGCTCGAAATGGGCGAGAAGCTCGGTGACAAGGCTCCTAAGATATTCAACGTAAACTGGTTCAAGCAGGACGAGAACGGCAACTTCATCTGGCCCGGCTTCGGCGATAACATGAGAGTTCTTGACTGGATCATCAAGCGCTGCGAAGGTGAGATCGACGCTGAAGAAACAGCGATCGGCTATCTCCCCAAGAAGGGCGACATTGATGTATCGGGCATCGAGGACGAAGTTACTCCCGAGATCATGGATAAGCTCCTTGATGTTGACAAGGAACTCTGGACTAAGGAAATCGCTGAGATGAGAAGATACTACAAGGAAGACATTGCCGCTAAGGGCGGTAAGGTTCCCGCAGCTCTTGAAAAGCAGTTGGACGCTCTCGAGGCAAGACTTAACAAGTAATTTGTTATAAAACAACAACAAAAGCCCTCCCGATTTGGGAGGGCTTTTTGCTGTCTGTTGCGAACGCTTACCGTCCGCCGTCCAAAACGTCGTCAACAATATCCTCTGCGCCTGTTACAACATCGTCTACCATGTCGTTCACATCTGTTCCAAGCTCTTCAAGGAGACCGTCGCCGTCCACGTCGCCCGTCTCGGAGTTTGAAGAACTGTTCTCTGTCTGCGATTCCGTTGTAGTCTGACTTTGTGAAGTTGTTGTCTGTGAATCTGACTGTGATTGCGTATTATCCGCATTTCCGCTGCCGCTGTCGTTAGAACATCCTGTAAGCATAACCGCAGCGGCAAGCAGTGCGGTAATTCCTAAAATTGTTTTTTTCATTGGGATTTCCTTTCCCGCAGGGTTTATGCTTTCTGCGTTCTGTTATCCGTCATGATATACTGTATTCTATTGTCTCTATGGGGACTTCCTGAAATATACTTTCGTCAGTGCTTTCCAACCAAAACGGGTTTTCATTATTGTATTCGGCATCATCGTTTTCGGATATTCCCGCATAAACTCTTTCGGCAACACCGTTGAGTTCTTCGGGAATGACCGCCGTTTCTCCAAATACATATATAATATAACCGTTATCGGGAACAATATTCATAGGCTCCGCGGCTCTGTAAAGGTCGCAAAAGTCCTTGTCAATATTTGTTACCCTATGGCTGCCACCCCTCCTACTGTAGTGATATTGTGCATGAAGCCTTACGTACTCGGGGATTTCGTTGCTGCTGCGCCATTCCTCGGCTGTATAAATATACACTCTATTATTTCCTGAAGCCGCCGTCAGATATTCGTACAAATCCATATCGGAAATATCTTCCTTTTTGCTGACTGTAAAGCCGAAATATTTCAAAAGCTCCAAAGTATTACCAAAAGTCTCCGGTATCGTCAGATCGTATATATTTGTATCAAATGAAAGCATATAAATATTTTTAGCATCCGACAAATAATAGTTTTCCTCAGTGATGTTCATAATATCCTTGGCGTACGCTTCCGCAAGCTGCTCATAAAAATTCTTTCTGACAAGAGTGCCTGTTCTCACGCTGCTTTCGTTGTCGTATATTATATTGCAGACTGATGTTAAAGTTGTTTTCTTACTTGCGGCATATTCGGGGGAATATTCTTCAATTCTGCGGTACACATCAACCGCACCGATAATTTCGTTCTTGTATATCTCCGCTACTTGCGTTTTGTACTCGTCAGTAAGGTCAAGCTTGCCAAGAATTTCAGCTTCTTCCGCAGTCATATTATTGTACGTTCTTTTAAGTTTTCTTCCGTTTTTAAGCTCGTAGGTTATTTCGACTCCGATGCCTACGCTCCACTCGTCCCGTTTGTCAACTCTGCCCTGATGCGCGGCAATTATTGTCTCAATATTTTCCTTTTCGCTAAAGGACAGAGTAATGATATTATTGTTTTCGTCACGGGGTATCGGAAAATATCCGTAATAACCGTCATATTTAAGACTTACCGACTTTACCTGCGAAATATCCGGTACTCTCGTAACCATGCCAAAGCCCTCGGTTTTTTGCGCGGCAAAAATAACCAGTACGGACGCTGACATTACTGCCGCATATTTTATCAGACTTAGCCAAATTTTCTTAAAGCCCCTGTTTGCCACAACTTCAAGAATAACGTACACAATTACCGTTGTAAGAATAGCGGGGACAAACCCAATGCGGCCGTAATAAAATACCGAATAGATACAGAATATTGCCGCTGTACTTATAATATAATAAATAAGCTTGAACACAAAGGGCTTTGACACCTGTTCAGCGCGGCGCTTTTTGTAGAGGAAAAACGCGCCTGCCCCAATCGCCGCTGTAAGGATAAAGTACATCACCGCCCATAATACATAATTCATATTGGAATCAGCAAAAAATTCCTCGTTCATCGCCCATTGAACGGCAGCCATGATACCTCCCGCAGGAGATGTGTACATTATTATCCTCGCAATAGTTTCGGACATATAAATACCGTAAAGCTCACTGAACATAGACATAAACACTAGATAGATAGTCTGCGGTATCATAATGTTTATAAGTATGGTGTAAGCAATGCTCTCAAATTTGTTTCCGCAGCATACCGTCACAAGCACCGTAACAGTATAAAGCATAAGCATTACAAGTATTCCCGCCGCGATAAGCTTTAACAGTATCGGCATAGCAGTGCCAAAAAAATCACAAGTGTACTCTCTGTATTGGTTATTGCTAACGCCATAGTACGAAATTTCTTCAAATGTCCTGCCCTCCATAAAGATAAAGCCGTAAGCCATACCAAGCATGGACACGACCTGTGCTGCAAGGAAAGGTACAATGTACACCGCAAGTCCCGAAAGGAAATTTGAGAAAAACCTTTGGGCAGCCGTAAGCGGCAGGGAAAGCCGCATATCCACCACAGATTTATTGTGCAGGCAGCTAAAGCTGTCAATTGCGATAAAAATTCCCATAAAGCCTGCAATGGCAGTTGTTATTACGCCTATCACTAAAAATGCTTCAACCATTGATGTGGGTTCCTTGCTGTAAATTCCTGCTATAAGTGATATTATCACCGCAGGGGCTGCCGCAAGGTGCAGTATGCCTATTATTATTGCCATTTTAGTTTTTGTTTTTACGCCGCACCAAAAATTGTGCAGCACGGGTGAACTCTTCTTATTCGATACCTTTGAAGTCATAACCCATACCCTCCATTTCATAAATAAATATTTCCTCCAGCGTCAGCGGAATAAGGTCAAGCACCTTGGGGGACTTCTTTTCAAGCTCTGCTCTTATCTCTTCCTCCGTACCCCTTGCAATAAGATAGGTAATACTCTGATTTTTTTCAAAGCTTAGTATCTGCAAGTCTCCCATGTCCTTTTCGGTAACGTCCCCGTCGAATACAGCCTGTACCTTGTGTATGCTACCCTTAACGCTGTCAAGGTCTCTGTTGAACAGCAGCTTGCCTTGATGCAGCAACGCCGCCGTGTCGCAGACCTCGTTTATTTCCTTCAGGTTGTGGCTTGAGATTATCGCCGTAAGCTTTCGGTCAAGCATAGCGTCCACAAGCATACGCTTAACAATAATTCTCATTGTGGGGTCAAGCCCGTCAAACGCCTCGTCAAGAAGCAGATAATCCGTTCCGCAGGCAAGCCCAGTGATAACGATAGCCTGCCGCTTCATACCCTTGGAGAATTTGTCCAGCCGCTTTTTTTCGGGGAGCTTTATCACCGAGTTTAGCTTGTTGAAAATTTCCTCCGAAAAGTTGGGGTAAAAGCCCTGATAATATTTTTTCATATCTGTAAGGGTCATTGTGCCGAACTGGACGGTCTCATCATTTATAAAGAAAACCTTTTCCTTTGCTGAAACGTTGTCGTAGACAGGCTCGCCGTCTATCAGAACCTCCCCTTCGGTCTGCTTGTAAACTCCCGACAGCAGACGCAGTATGGTGGATTTTCCCGCACCGTTCGATCCCAGCAGCCCAAACGCCGTCCCCTTTTCAATTGTGAGGTCAACGCCGTCCAGAGCGTTAAAGTCCTCAAAGCTCATTTTCACATTTTTTAATTCTATCATGTACATCTTCCTTTCATTGTTCGTTGGTTTCCAGCCACTCTTCAAGGCACAAACCGCTTTGGTGTATCTCCTCGGCGTACTCCCTGCCAACATATCTGTAATGCCACGGCTCATAGTCAATACCCGTTATATTTGTCTTGCCAATAGGGTACCGCAGAATAAAGCCGTACTTATAAGCGTTTTGATAAAGCCAGTCATAGACCTCCTGATTGTCAGATTTTTCTTTGTCCGCATTTATATCCACAGCCAGTCCAAGCTCATGCTCGCTTGTCCCGGGGACGGCAACCCATTCCTTTGCCATTTCCTCGGCCTTTTTTCTTGTGTACCCCTCGTTTTCATAAGCGCGAATTTTATCCTCCATTATAGCCCGCTGTTTTTCCTCTGTTCGGTAACCCTCCCCCACCACAGGGTAAATATCCTGCTCTCTCATGTCGTCGAACATTTTTTGCAGGTCGGGGTAGATTTCCGAATCCACCATTTCGCCGTTTGAAAGCTCCGTAAGCTCTGCTTTATAA
>CAMWVF010000107.1 GCA_947177545.1 uncultured Clostridia bacterium
ATTAATATGTTTGAAAAAATTATACGCAACATGGTTACATAGTTTTGCAGGGAACGGAAAAACTGTTCCCTGCGAATTTTTAATTTTTTATATCGTCGTAATTTTCAAGCTCTACAAAAATATCATACTAAAAAATACTGTCGATCTGTTCTTTTCGCTCTATAATTTACTTCAGCATTTCACGGTTGATTTTTGCCAAATCCTTGTACTCATTGACGCTTCTCGGGATTGATTCATTATACATTATAAGAATCGAAAAAACATTTCCTGTTTTGCAAAGTTTTTACAAACACAACCTCTATACAAGTCCTGCTACGGGAATACCACGCTAAGTTGAGGAAATTATTAAAAATCACACCTACATCTTGCTTCGAAAGTGACTCTTACAGTACGCAACATTATATATAAATTTCCAAATAAAAAAGAAACCCTTTCCGAAAGACATCCAGCGGAAAGGGGCAAGGCTAAGCCTTGTGGCGGAAGCGGAGGGATTCGAACCCTCGGTACCCGAAAGTACAACTGATTTCGAGTCAGTCCCGTTATGACCACTTCGATACGCTTCCACGTCACAATAAAATAATTATACCATACTTTTTCAAAAAAAGCAAGCACTTTTCGGAAAAATTTATCATTTTGCAGAAAATTGATTATTCTCGCTGTCATAAACATAACCGATTTTTTCTATAGCTTCTAAAATCTCTGTACCGCTTACGTCTAAGTCGTCGCAAAGAGCCTCAAGGCTTGGATAGCTGTCACGCAGCTTCATGTTGACAACACTTAGAAGCATATACGTGTCTTTAGGTAAATTCATTTTCTGCACCTCCTAATTTATTTTAGGCGGAGAGAAACTCTCCGCCCGATTTATGTCCTGAAAACCTTTTCAATGTCAAACGTATTGTTCAGCATCAGATAATTCTGCGGGAACGGTCTCATAATATTCCAATATCCACATCCCACAAGGTCGTTTTCCGCCGTAAGCTGAAATTTACCCCGAACGCTGCGGACATCCTCAAACCAAACCACGTGCTCTATTCTCTGCAAGTCGGTATAATAAAAATATGGACTTTGCGAATACTCGTCAAAAAGTATCTCGCTGCCCGTTGCAGCAGCAAGCCGCACCGCCGAGACGTTTCCCAAACTGACTGCTCTTGTCACGCCCTGCTCATAGGGCAAAGCCCAGTCATAGCCGTAATTCGGGATACCGAGAAAAATCTTTTTACTCGGTATCTCCGTCAGAGCGTACTCCAGAACCCTGCGGACGCTTGGCAGCGGGGCAACTGCCATTGGAGGTCCGTATGTATAGGGACATTCAAGATACAGTTAATAAATATAGTTGATCGTTGCTCTGAACCTTACACCGTCTTGATATCCCCAAAATCCCATAATTTCATAAATCGTGTATGGATTCGCAGTCATTTCTTCTTCAAGTGCGAGCCAGTCGTCATATAATGCCTCAAAATATGTATCCAGATTTTCAACGGACATACCGTCCCCGAAAGGATTATCGGAATATTGATAATTTGCTTCCTCAATATAAACACCGTCGCTGACCCTGCTGAAAAAGCTGTTTATCTCATCATTTATCTCACCGAACTGTACTGTACCGTCCTTTATCGTGCAAAGATAATCCATATCAAAATATTGACGGCAGTACATTCCTTTAACAGTAATGTCGTCAAATTTTAAATCACAGAATTTATTCCAGCCATCTCCCATATAAATCATCATTTCGTCTGCGTCAGAAAGCCACTCCTCAAAAACCGCAGGTACAGCAATATCCATAGCCTGTCCGACCGCAACATCATAGCCGTCAATTTCGTTCCAATACACACTTTGCGGGGTAATGTTGAGCATAATAAAATATTCTTTTGTAATTTGGTCTTTATAAATTGTCGCCGCGCCAAGTTTATTTTCAAATTCAGAACCATCGTCAACATTTTCAACAATATCTTCTTCAGATATGTCGAGCGCTGTATCTTCTGTTTGCTGAATTGTAACAGAAGTAGTTGTTTGTTCCGAAACACTTGACGCTTCAATTTGAGCTGCGATTGTTTTTTCAGAAGTATATGCTGGAACTTCCAAATTTGCTGTTGTTATTTCGGACTTGATAGTCTCCGAAAACGTGTTTTGCTCTGAAACAGCGTCCGAAATTGTTTCAACATTCTCCTCTGCACTGCAGCCCGAAAGAAGCATGGCTAATATCAATAATATAAAGCCTTTATATTTTCTCATAAAACTTACCTCCACATAAATTAAACAAAAATCTCTTTCGCAGCCCCGCCGCAAAAGAGATTTTTACTCAATTATTCAGCATAAACGCTGACCTTTTTACGGTCACGTCCAACACGCTCAAATTTTACTCTGCCGTTTGTCATAGCAAAAAGCGTATCGTCCGAACCCTTGCCTACACCCTCACCCGGGTGAATGTGTGTACCTCTCTGACGAACGAGGATATTTCCAGCAAGAACATACTGACCGTCTGCTCTCTTCACACCAAGACGTTTGGATTCGGAATCACGACCGTTCTTGGTGGAGCCCATACCTTTTTTATGTGCCATTTCTAATTACACCTCCGGTAACGAAAATAAAGCTTTTTTCAGCTTATGCCTTAATAGCGTCAATGCGAACCTTAGTATAAGGCTGTCTGTGACCCTGCTTTCTGTGAGAAGAACCCTTCTTAGGCTTGTAGGTGAAAACAGTTATTTTCTTAGCTTTTCCGTTCTTGAGAACCTTAGCTTCAACTGCTGCACCGCCTACATAAGGAACACCAACCTCAAGACCGCTGTCCTTTCCGACAGCAACGACCTTGTCAAAGGTTACTGTATCGTCAGCATTGACATCAAGCTTCTCGATAAAAATCTCGTCGCCCTCTTTAACCTGATACTGCTTTCCGCCGGTTTCAATAATTGCGTACATTTTACGGCACCTGCCTTTTCAATAAAACTCGCTGTAGTTGGGCGGCGAATGAACGCGCTTTACCATGCCCAAAACATGCGGCTTAATTATTATACCATAATCTACACCGCTTGTCAAGCTTTTTTATAATATTTTCAAATTATTCTTCTGCGGCGGCATTGGCGTTGGTAAGACCGTCCCAAATGTTGTTTACATTTTCAACGCACTCAAAATACTTCTGAGCTATCATTGACTGGGGTATGCCAAGCTCCGCGGCGCAGGTAGACATTGCTTTCCAGTCTGCCTTTTCATATGCTAAAATCAAATCGTACAGCAAGCCTGCCCTGCCCTCGTGTTTAAGAAGCGCAAGCTTTATCTCGTCCCCAAGAGGGAGCTGATCCAGTATCTCTTCAAGAGGCATCTGCATAAGCTTTCCCAAGGTGGAGAACATACCAAGAAGATATGCTTCGGAGCGCGATATAGGCATATTTTCCGCATATTCCAAAAGTTCGCTTGCAAATGTCGCCCTAAGGAACGATATTTTTATAAGCTCGTCGGGCATGGAACCATCGTCCTGCTTGAAGCTCAAAAGATATATCCACTGCTTGAGCTGACCCAAGCCGAGAATTACCAACGCCTGCTTTACAGACTTAGCCCTGTTTCTCAAAGCAAAATACGCCGAATTGACAAGCCTCAAAAGCGAGAACGTAAGAGAAACGTCACGTGATATAATGCTTTCAATCTCGTCGATATCGGGTTCGTCCTTTGTAACAGCGACCATGAGCAGGAAAAAGTTGCTCTGCAAATAGTTGACCTTTTTAACGGTGGTAGGCATTTTCTCGGAAACGAAAGTACCCTGAAAATAAGTACAGCCCAACGCCTTTGCCTTGTCGTAGGATTCCTGATTTTCAATGTTGTAGGCAATAATTTTCTTATCAAAGGACTTTCCGATACTGATGATACTGTCCACCGAGGAAATATCCCCTCCGAAATTCACCTTGATATAGTCCACAATATCAAGAATACCGAAAAATCTCGGAGCAAACTCAAAGTCAACTATTGCGATCTTATATCCGCTTTGCTTATATTTTGTAATCAAATTCTGTGCATAAGGATTTGTTATGAGCGAATCCTCAATCTCAATGACCAGCTTATTTGTGGCGAACATCTTCGGGATATTTTTTTCCAAAAGATTGGACGTAAAAGTCAGAAAAGCGGTTTTACCGTTGAGGAATTTTCCGCTGTCCATAGAGGACAAAAAGTTCTCAATAGTGTTTGCGGCAGCGGCGTCGTCCGTATAACCGTCCTTTAAACTGTTATCGGTATAAAGGATCTCGTAACCCGCAGTTTCCTGCTTTTCGGTCAATATCGCCTGACGTACAATATAAGAATCCATTTAGATTCCCCCTTTATGCTATTTATAGACTCCTGTCTATTTGTAAATCATATATTATTAAACTAATTATACAACATTTAATTATTTTTTTCAACAGTTTTTGTAAAATTTATTTCATCATTTCCGAAAAATTCATAATAAATTTATCGGCAGCGGCTCTTATGGTAACAATATCCTCCGCAGTATACCTGTCATAAACGCCTACAGCGGTCATTCCCGCGTTCTTTGCGCTGAATATGCCTTTGAGAACGTCCTCAAAAACCACACATTCGTCGGGAGCGACCCCAAGCTTTGAAGCAGCGAGAAGATAAATATCGGGACTGTTCTTATCCCTCCCCGCCTCGTCTGTGGTACAGAATGCGTCAAAATAGCTGTAAGCATGGTTGTGCCGCAGAACAGGCTCATACAATTCCTTAGGAGAAGCCGTGGCAAGAGCTATCTTAACGCTCTGACCCTTTAAATATGTAAGATACTCCACAGCATAGTCCTTTAAAAAAATATTGTGCCGATATTCGTCAACTGCCAGCTCGTTAAATTCCTTGAGTATTTCTTCAAAGCTGTCCTTTACTCCAAGCTTCTGCATTTCCACAAAGGCATCCTCATAGGTCATCGAAGTCATTCTGTCTGCCAATTCATCGCTGCACTTTATCCCCCGCCTCTGCAAAAGAATTATATCAATTTTTTTCCAGACTGCGTTAGAGTCCACCAACGTTCCGTCCAGATCGAAAATTGCCGCAGAAAAATTCATTCTGCCCACCTCCCATTTTCATCAAAGGCATTAACCGAGGACTTAAAGTCTCTGTAGTCCACCAAATCAATGCGGTGCTCATAGCTCATTAATTCAAGGCTCATTCCGAAATAAATGTCATCAAAGCTGTCTGATTTCTGATAACCGTCATTAGTGTATTTATTATTTGAAAGCCATGCAGAATCAACAAATACCCATTCCCCGTCAAGCTTGACAGCATTCCATTCGTGATTCATTGGAGCATAACGCAAAAATTCATCGGTAGTAACA